>JBMCIV010000241.1:0-3152 GCA_048616735.1 Wenzhouxiangella sp.
AGGATCTCTGGACGCAGCGCTGCCGGGGCGAGACCGCAGACCTATCCGGCCAAATTCCCGAGGTCGAGGGCAATGATCCGGTGACCACAGAGCTGATCGCCCGCGCGCGCCGCATCGCGGCCGCGGAACCTGATGCCGACGAGCTTGCTGCGCTGGCCGCGGACAATCTGGAGGCCGCCCGGCAGGTGACGGTGGAAATGGAGTTTCTTTCCGGCCTGGACACGCCCGAGGCGGACCAGCCGCTGCGCATGGACTACCAGGTCAAGCGCCTGGCCCGGCGCATGAGCGAGCGCGAACGCCAGCCCGACCTGGCCACCGAAGCGACCGAACTGGAGGCGCGCTGGCTGCAGACCCTGCCCCAGCCACCGGAGGAGCACGGCGGCTTGCTGGGGCGCTTCCAGCGCGCCCGCAAGGTCATCGAAGGCATGACCGGACTGGGCTGACCGGCCGGCATGCCTGAACCAACCACCACGGCGTCGACCGAGACGCCCTTCGTCCATCTTCGTTTGCACACCGAGTACTCGCTGGAAGACGGGCTGATCCGAATCGATCGCCTGCTCGACCGGGTGGTCGAGCTGGGCATGCCGGCGGTTGCCATCACCGACTGGCACAACCTGTTTGCCCTGGTGAAGTTCTATCGGGCTGCGGTGGCGCGCGGGATCAAGCCCATCGTCGGGGCCGACATCCGGGTTCAGGACGCCGACCAGCGCGGCCAGACCGGCGTTGTCACGCTGCTAGTCCAGGACCGGACCGGCTATCTCAATCTTTGTCGCCTGCTCTCGCGCTCGTTCCTTGAAGGGCGCGAGCGCGGCGGGCAGCCGCGCGTGCTCGCGCCCTGGCTGCGCGGCCACAGCGACGGCCTGATCGTCTTGCTGGGGCGCGCTTCCAGCGTCGGCGAGGCGCTCAGCAACGGCCGCTCCAACCTGGCCGCCCAGCGCCTCAAGGACTGGCTCAAGCTGTTTCCTTCGCGCAGCTGCATTGCCCTGGAGCGCCTGGGTCGCGACGGCGAGCAAGCGCTGGAGAACGGCTTTCTGGGGCTGGCCACCGAGCACGGTGTGCCGGTGGTTGCCTGCAACGACGTGCGCTTCCTGGCGCCCGAAGACTACTTCGCCCACGAAGCCCGGGTCTGCATCCACCAGGGACGACTGCTCGACGACAAGCGCCGGGTGCGCGAATACGTCGACCAGCAATTCCTCAAAAGCCCGGCGCAAATGGCCGAGGCCTTTGCCGACCTGCCGGTGGCGCTGGCCAACACCGCGCAGCTGGCCATGCGCTGCAATCTGGAGCTGACGCTGGGCGAGTACGTACTGCCGGCGTTTCCCGTTCCGCAAGGGCAGACCGAGGACGATTTCGTCCGCCACAAGGCCGGCGAAGGTCTGGCGCGCCGCCTGGCGCGCCACGGGCCGGCGCCGGATTGCGACCCGGCCGACTACCGGGCCCGCCTCGAGCGCGAGCTCGAAGTGATCACCTCCATGGGCTTTTCCGGCTACTTCCTGATCGTCGCCGACTTTATCGCCTGGGCGCGCGAAAACGGCGTACCGGTCGGCCCGGGCCGCGGCTCCGGGGCCGGTTCCGTGGTGGCCTGGAGCCTGGGAATAACTGATGTAGATCCAATTCGATACAAGCTTTTATTCGAGCGGTTTCTTAATCCGGAACGGGTCTCCATGCCCGATTTCGATATCGATTTTTGCGTCGAGGGCCGCGACCGCGTCATCGACTACGTCGCCCGCACCTACGGCCGCGACCAGGTCGCCCAGATCATCACCTACGGCACCATGGCAGCCAAGGCCGTGGTGCGCGACTGCGGCCGCGTACTGGGCTACAACTACGGCTTCGTCGACTCGATCGCCAAGCTCATCCCCAACAAGCTGGAAATGACCCTGGAAAAGGCGCTGGAAGAAGAGCCCGAGCTCCGGCAGCGCTACGACAACGAAGACGACACCCGCTCAGTGCTCGAGCTCGCCCGCTCGCTGGAGGGCCTGGCCCGAAACGCCGGCAAGCATGCCGGCGGGCTGGTCATTGCCCCGGGACCTTTGACCGATTTCACGCCCCTGTACACCGAGCCCGACGGACACTCCGTGCTGACCCAGTTCGACAAGAACGATGTCGAAGCGGTCGGCCTGGTCAAGTTCGACTTTCTTGGCTTGCGCAACCTCACCATCATTGACTGGGCGCTCAAGGCGGTCAACGAACGGCGCGCCGGCGAAGGCGAGGAAACGCTAGATTTCGACGACCTGCCGCTCGACGACGAACAGGCCTTTAAGCTGCTCCAGGCCGCCCACACCACGGCTGTTTTCCAGCTGGAGTCGCCGGGCATGAAAGAACTGCTGCGCAAGCTCAGGCCCGACAGCTTCGACGATATTGTTGCCGCCGTCGCGCTGTACCGTCCCGGCCCGCTGGACGCCGGCATGGTCGACGAATACATCAACCGCAAGCACGGCAAGGCGCCGGTCAAGTATCCCCATCCCTTGAGCGAGCCGATCCTCAAGCCCACCTACGGTGTCATCCTGTACCAGGAGCAGGTGATGCAGATCGCCCAGGAACTGGCCGGCTACAGCCTCGGCGCCGCCGATCTGCTCAGGCGCGCCATGGGCAAGAAAAAGCCCGAGGAGATGGAGCGCCAGCGCGAGATCTTCGTCCGCGGTGCGGCGGCCAACGACATCGAGGCCGAGCAGGCCGACGCCATCTTCAACCTGATGGAGACCTTCGCCCGCTACGGTTTCAACAAATCGCACTCGGTCGCCTACGCCCTGGTGGCCTATCACACCGCCTGGCTCAAGGCCCACTACCCGGCCGAGTTCATGGCCGCCGTGCTGTCGGCCGACCTCGACAAGACCGACAAGATCGCCAACCTGATCGAGGACTGCCGGGCCATGGGTCTTGAGATCCTGCCGCCGGACGTCAACCGCTCCGAGTATCGCTTCCGGGTCGAACAGGGCGCCATTCGCTACGGCTTGGGCGCCATCAAGGGCGTGGGCCACGGCGCGATCGAGAACCTGGTCGGCATTCGCCAGCGCCGCGGTCCGTTCTCGTCGCTGCGCGAGCTCTGCCGCGAAATCGACCTCGCGCGGCTCAATCGGCGAACGCTGGAAAGCCTGATCCGGGCCGGTGCCGGCGACTGCATCGAACCCAACCGGGCCGCGCTGATGCAG
>JBMCIV010000242.1:0-3084 GCA_048616735.1 Wenzhouxiangella sp.
CAAGCCCTACACCGACCACACGCTTGAGGAGCTCGGCGGCGCCGGGATCAAGCATCTCCAGGTCATCTGCCCGGGTTTTTCCATCGACTGCCTCGAGACCCTCGAAGAAATCGCCATGGAAGGCAAGGAAGAATTTATCAAGGCCGGCGGCGAGGAGCTGAACTACATCCCCTGCCTGAACGACTCGGATGCCCACGTCGCGGTGCTCAAGCAGCTGTGCCAGCGACACGGTCAGGGCTGGCCGGAGTTCGACGGACGCACCGCAGAACCCGCCGACCACGTGCGCGTGCGGCTGGAGCAGGCGGACAAGGCGGCGGTGGCGCTCAACCTCGACTGACCCGCCGTGTCGCTGGAAGGCATCCGGCGCCAGCTGCTGGCCAGTCTGAGCCTGGCCCTGGCTCCCGTCGCCCTGCGCCAGGGCCGGCAACTGAGACAAGACGCGATCAGGCTGGCCGAAGCCCCGGGCGAGCGCGGCGCCTCGGTGCCCGGCTCGCCGCCCGCGTTGCGCCTGCTGGCGGTCGGCGAGTCACCCCTGGCCGGCGTTGGCCTGGACCATCCCAACCAGACCGTGGCGGCACGGCTGGCCGAGTTGATCCGGCAGCGCACCGATCGCGCGGTGCGCTGGCAGATCCTGGCCCGCGGCGGGCTGACGGCCGAAGCGGTGCAAAAGAAGCTCCTGCCCGGTCTGGAGGCCGGCTCGGTCGACCTGATCCTGATCGGTCTGGGCGTCAACGACAGCCTGGCCCTGCGCTCGGCCCGGCGCTGGCGCGGCGACCTTCAGCTATTGATCGAAGCGCTGCACGCGCGCCTCGGCCCGGCCCCGGTGCTGCTGGCCGGCGTGCCCGACATGCAGCGCTTTCCGCTGCTGCCGTTTCCGTTGAGCCTGCTGCTCGGCGCGCGCGCGCGCCTGCTGGACCATACGGCCGCCGGCCTGGCCGGCTCGCGCCCCGACATGCGCCACGTGCCCATGCGGCTGGACGCCGGGTCGAGCGAGCTGTTTTGCCAGGATGGCTTCCATCCCAACGCGGTCGGTCATGCCCGCTGGGCCGCGCAACTGGTCCCGGCCGCCCTGGACCTGCTGCAGACCGCCGCCAAAGTCCGACTTCCGGCCGGGTGATTTTCCGACCTTGCCGGTCGAGCGCGGCGGTTATCCTGTCGGTCATGTTCCCGCCCGCGATCCACGCATGAACCCGCCGGCCTCCAGCGCCGCGAACGCGGCCGACTCGCCCGAGGCCCTGCTGGCCCGGGTGTTCGGCTACGACGCCTTCCGCGGCCGCCAGCGCGAGATCATCAAGACCGTGATCGACGGCCACAACGCCCTGGTGCTGATGCCCACCGGCGGCGGCAAATCGCTGTGCTACCAGATCCCCGCCCTGGTGCGCTCCGGCACCGGTATCGTGATCTCGCCGCTGATCGCGCTGATGCGCGACCAGGTCGAAGCGCTCAAGGCCAACGGCGTGGCCGCCGCAGTCCTCAACTCCAGCCTTGATGCCTCAACCCGCCGACAGGTGGAGGAGGATTTAAAGGCGGGTAAGCTGGACCTGCTCTACATCGCCCCGGAGGGCCTGCTGCGCGAGCCGATGCTCGAACTGCTCGGGCGCTGCCGCCTGGCCCTGTTCGCCATTGATGAAGCCCACTGCGTGTCGCAGTGGGGGCATGATTTCCGCCCCGAGTACCTGCAGCTGGGCGTGCTGGGCGAGCGCTTTCCCGAGGTACCCAGGATTGCCCTGACCGCGACCGCCGACGAGCGCACCCGCAGCGAGATCAGTCGCCACCTGCTCGCCGACGGCGGCAAGACCTTTATCGACAGCTTCGACCGACCCAACATCCGCTACCGGGTCGGGCTGAAGGACAACCCGCGCGCCCAGCTGCTGCGCTTCATCCAGGCCGAACACCGCGGCCATTCCGGCATCGTCTACTGCTTTTCGCGCAAGCGCAGCGAGCAAACCGCGGCCTATCTCTACCAGCAGGGTCTGACCGCCCTGCCCTACCACGCCGGTCTGAGCGCCGACGAGCGCCGGGCCCACCAGGATCGCTTCATCGGCGAGGACGGGGTCATCATCTGCGCCACCATCGCCTTCGGCATGGGCATCGACAAGCCCGACGTGCGCTTCGTCGCCCACCTCGATCTGCCGCGCTCGATCGAGGCCTACTATCAGGAAACCGGCCGGGCCGGACGCGACGGCCTGCCGGCCGACGCCTGGATGGTCTACAGCCTGGCCGACATCGTCCAGATCCGCCAGATGCAGGCCGGCTCGAGCGCGCCCGAGGCCCAGCAGCGACTGGAGCGCGAGCGCCTGGAAGCCCTGCTGGCCTACTGCGAACACGCCGGCTGTCGCCGCCCGCCGCTGCTGAGCTACTTCGACGAGCAGCATCCCGGCCAGTGCGGTCACTGCGACAACTGTCTGCACCCGCCCGAGACCTGGGACGCGACCGAGGCCGCGCGCGAGGCGCTGTCGTGCGTCTACCGCACCGGCCAGCGCTTCGGCGCCGGCCACGTCATCGACGTCCTGCTCGGCAACGCCAGCGACCGGATCACCAGCCTGGGCCACGATCGTTTGAGCACCTTCGGCATCGGCGCCGATCTTGATCGCAAGACCTGGCAGTCGGTGCTGCGCCAGCTGCTGGCCCTGGGCCATCTGCAACCCGACCCGGACGGCCACGGCGGCCTGCAGTTGAGCGAGCGCTGTCGTCCCCTGCTCAAGGGCGAGCAGCACGTGCAGCTGCGCCGCGACGCCGTACCCGTGCGCCGCAAACGCGCCGCCGGCAGCCGGGTCGAGGTCGATACCGATTCACCGCAGTGGCAGGCACTGCGCCAGTGGCGCCTGGAAACCGCCCACGAGCAGGGCGTGCCGCCCTACGTGATCTTCCACGACGCCACCCTGGCCGCCATCCTCGAGGCCCGTCCGGAAACGCTGGACGAGCTGGCCCAGGTCACCGGCGTGGGTCAGCACAAGCTGGAAAAATACGGTCAGGCGCTCCTGGATCGGCTGTGCGTGCTGCCCGCCCGGAACTCGAACCCATAATATTGGCGCAAATGGGATTGATTTCACGAAGCTTTTCCTTGCCGCCCGCCGCCAGGCT
>JBMCIV010000243.1:0-3078 GCA_048616735.1 Wenzhouxiangella sp.
CAATGACGAGCGGAATGTCCTTGCCCTCGAGCTGTGGGTTGGGCACGGTGTCAGAGAATTTGTCGCTGAACACCGGCCCGGCCAGATCGGCCAGCACGTTCTCCAATTCCAGTACGATCTCTGACCGGCCGTTCAGCCGCACGCCCGACACGCGAGCCACGAACACAAATTCCAAATCAGCCCATCGGTCGGCATCGCTGCCACGCCGCAGCTCGACCTCGGCCCCGACCACATCGCCGGTCGCCAGCGCATCCAGTCCGCCGTCGGCGTTGGCTAGGCTCAGGTTACCAACTACAAGTTCCCCGGCTTGCTGCTGGTACGGATGGCGCGCTGACTCTGCCCAGCGCACGTCGCCCAACAACCGGGGCTGGAATTGACCGTCTTCGAACAGCGCGGCGTCGATCCGCAGCGTGGTATCGGTGACTTGCAACAAGCCGCCGGACCAGTCGATCTGGGCAGCTAGGACGATATGTTCATTCATGCGCGACTGCCACCATAGTCGTAGCCATTGCCAGACCCTAAACGCGAGCCGTTTCACGGCGCGCGCTCATGGTTTGCCGGATTCGGCGCTCTTCGTCTTGGACGCCAGCGAAGCCGCCGGCGTTGATTCGCTCCAGGTTGCGCAAGCGGGCATCCATCCGCTCCAGGATCGCGGTCTGTTGTGGATCTCTGCTGACCAGCGCCCCGCCCCTGGGCACGACGTATTCACCGGCATGGATCAACGCCGGTTCGGTGCGCGGCACCCAGCCGCCGGTTTCGTATCCGGGCATCTGCGGCCGGGTCGGCGGCGTGTCGTTCTCGCCCATGCCCCAGGGGTCGAATTCCTCCGCTTCGGCACCTAGCGCGCGAATGATCTGCTGCAAGAAGGAACCCTGCCAGAACATGGTGCGCTGCAAATGAGTAGTCGACCACTCGATCATGTCGGCAATGTGGCTGCTCATGTTGCCAATGCCGCCCAGCAGCGGGTCCTGTTCGTTGATTGCGCCGACGACCTCGTTGAATGCGGTACTCAGCTCGTCGCCGGTGGCGCTGCCCACATCGACGCCCAGCCCCTCGAGCACTTGCGTGAGGTGCTCGTCGGTAAAGCCGAGCGCGCGCGCAACGATTGAAGGGGTCTGGCCGCTGATCTGGGCCAGCGTGTTCAATTTGTTGCCCAGCTCGCTGAGGGCACTGGCCTTGTTGAGCTCGTCGAGGGTGTCGCGGAAGCCGTTGGAGCTGGAGCGGATCTCGTCGACTTGCGCCCAGGTCGGCGGGCCGTCCATGGCCTTCGGTGGATCGAACTCGGCCGCGCTCTGCATCGCCTGCTGAACCACGTTGAACAGCTCGCGGTAGGCGGGGGTGCTGGTGCCGTGGTATCCGGCCCCTTCGGCCAGCAACGCGTTGGCCAGCTGCGGCAATGCGGCCAGGGCGTCGGGATCGAAGCCGGCGCGGTCCATCGCATCAAAAAACTGGCTGCGCGCTTCGCCCAGTCGCTCGGTCGGGGTAAGCGGCGACAGGTTTGACAGCTGGCTTTTGTCGAGCCATGCGTCAATGCCTTCCAGGGCGCGAATGTATTCGTCGCGGATCCGGCTGGTGGCGTCGCTGACGTTGGTGGCGACGGTATCAATGGCGTCGGCGGTGCCGAAAAGCTCGTCGGCCAGGGTGAGGATGCTGATTTTCAGGTCGGCCGTGAACTGCTGCAGCTGAAGATGGTGCAGTTGCCGCGCCCGCGCGACCTGCTCTTCGGCTGCACCCAGGTCGTGCAGCGCCGCCAGCTGCGCTGCCTGCTCATCGCGCAGGTCGTGATAGGCGGCCAGGCTGGCATTGGCGAAGCGCATGATCTCGCGGTCGACGTCAGCCATCGACTCGCGAAGCTGACGCGCCATTTGCCGCGCGGCCCGGGCGGCCTCCTCGTTGCTTGTTACGGCGTCTTCGGCAGCATCGCTTGCGGCCCCACGAATATCGGCCAGCTCGGCCTCGGCTTCGATCAGGTCCGACACGGCCACGCCTGCCTCGATCAGGATCGCGGTCATTTCCGGCGTCAGAGTGCCGAACAGGTTGTCGAAGATGTCGCGGAAGCCCTCGGTTGTCAGCATCTGCTCGGTGACGTCCAGCCCCATATCCGTGAGCAGCCCCATCGCGCGCTCTCGGGCCGTCTCGGCTTGCTGAACCAGCACCTCTTCCTCGCTGAAAAAGGTCTGGAAAATGCGGTCCAGCCCCGCGGTCAGGCGCTGCAGGTCATCGCCAAAGGCGGAGATCAGCGCGTCTGAGAAACGAATCACTTCGGCACGGCTGGCGCTGATCGTGTTGCCGGTCAGCGCGACGGCGGTATCGAGCGCGCTTGTTACCGTCAGCAGCCGCTCAAACGACTGGCCCACAGTTTCTCCGGCGCGGGCCAGCTCTCCGGCCAGCCAAATGACCATGTCGCCATCGCCCGCCATGGTGTCTCCCAGGCTCATGCGGGCGCGGATGTTGATGGTGTCGGCCAGGCGCTGCACCTGGTCTTCCAGCGTTGCGGCTTCCAGGACAAAGTTTTCGACGAACTCATCGAACGTCCCCAGGATGGTCGTGAAGCGCTGCTGCAGCGCGTCTTGCATGGAGATGTTGCCGCCTTCCCCGACGTAGCGCATGTTCTCCAGCGCCTCGGTCGCGGCCTCCATCTGCCCTTCATCGCGGATGATGCCGGCCATGGTCGAGTCAAACTGCTTAAGCGCACCGGTCACTTTGTTTTGCAGCTCGCGGTCCATTTTCCGAAAGCGGAAGAAAATCTCCCCGAATTCGGTTTCAATGAAGTCGCCGCGGCGGCGCGCCTCGGCCGGGTCTCGGCTGAATCCAGAAATGCCGGCCACTTGCAATATGGGGTCTTTCTCTCCAAACAGGGCATCGCCCAGCAGCTTTCCGATGATGGTCCCGATTACGGGAATGACAGACCCCAGCGCGGAACCCAGCGCGGCGCCCATGCTTTCGCCCATCACCTTGCCCAAACTGCCGCCCAGGCTTTCACCGAGATTTTCGCCGGCCATTTCGCCCAGCGAAGTCCCCAGTGATTCCATGATTGAGCTGCCGAGCAAGTTGCCGAAGTCGCCCATGCTCATAGTC
>JBMCIV010000244.1:0-3069 GCA_048616735.1 Wenzhouxiangella sp.
TGAGGTGCCCGACCGCGTACGGGGCCATCATGAGTTCGAAGGCAAAGAAGTTGCGGAGGATATGGCGGCGGATGAAGTCCGCGCGTCCCCCGGCGCCGTACTTCGATTCGAATTCGGCGACCGCGACCTGCGCCGCGCTCGCCACAAAGGTCATGGTGCCCGCCGCCGGGTCGAGCAGAGTCACGCCGTCCGAGGCCAGCCCTTCCCGCTTGCCGAACTCGGTTTTCAGGATTTCGTGGAGCGAACGGACGATGTAACCGACCACCGGCTTGGTGACCTGATCGGCAATGAACTCGGCGGCGTCTTCCTCGGCCGAACCGCCGATCTCGCCGACCATGATGATGCCCTGGGTGGCCTCGTCTTCCTGGAACAGGGCCAGGCAGTCAACGAAGTTCATGCCCTGGATCGGGTCACCGCCGATGCCGATGCAGGTCGTCTGGCCCAGCCCCGCATTGGTGGTCTGGAAGACCGCCTCGTAGGTCAGGGTGCCGGAACGCGAAACAATGCCGACCTTGCCCGGCTTGTGGATGCGCCCGGGCATGATGCCGATCTTGCACTCGCCCGGGGTGATGATGCCGGGGCAGTTGGGCCCGATCAGGGTCACATCGTCATAAGCCGCCAGGGCCGCCTTGACTTTCATCATGTCGAGCACCGGGATGCCTTCGGTGATGCACACGATCACCCGGATACCGGCATCGGCCGCCTCCAGGATCGCGTCGGCGGCAAACGGCGGCGGGACGAAGATCATCGACGCATCGGCGCCGGTTTCATCGACCGCCTGCTCGACGGTGTCGAAGACCGGCCGGTCCAGGTGCTGCTGGCCGCCCTTGCCGGGGGTCACGCCCCCGACCAGCTGGGTGCCGTAGGCAATCGCCTGCTCGGAGTGGAACGTGCCCTGGGCGCCGGTGAAACCCTGGGTGATGACCTTGGTGTCTTTGTTGATTAATACGCTCATTGACTTGGAATTCCTTCAGGCGGCTGCGGCGTCGACGGCTTTGCGCGCGCCGTCGTTGAGATCATCGGCCGGGATAATGGCAAAACCGCTGTCGGCCAGCAGCTTCTTGCCCTCGTCGACATTGGTGCCTTCCAGCCGGACCACGACCGGGACGCTGACGTCGATCTCGCCGACCGCGTTGATGATGCCCTCGGCAATCAGGTCGCAGCGCACGATGCCGCCGAAGATGTTGACCAGGATGGCCTTGACCTTGTCGTCGGACAGGATCAGCTTGAAGGCTTCCTTGACCCGCTCGGCGTTGGTGCCGCCGCCGACGTCGAGAAAGTTCGCCGGCTCTCCGCCGGCCAGCTTGACCACGTCCATGGTCGCCATGGCCAGGCCCGCGCCGTTGACCATGCAGGCGATGTTGCCGTCCAGGGTGACGTAGTTCAGGTCATGCTTGCTGGCCGCCAGCTCGGTGGGATCTTCCTGGGCCTCGTCGCGCATTTCGGCCAGATCGGGATGGCGAAACAGGGCGTTGTCGTCGGCGTTGAGCTTGGCGTCAAGCGCGCTGAGATTGCCCTGGTCGTCGATGATCAGCGGGTTGACCTCGATCAGGCTGATGTCTTTTTCCATGAACAGCCGGTAAAGACCGGCCATGATCCTGGTCAGCTGGCCGACCTGCTTTGGATCAAGCCCCATGGCAAAACCGATCTGACGCGCCTGGTAAGGCATGAAGCCGGCAGCAGTATCGACCACCGCGGTAACGATCTTGTCCGGTGTTTCGGAGGCAACCTGCTCGATGTCGACGCCGCCGGCGGCCGAACCCATGAAAACCACCGCCTTGTGGGCGCGATCAACCAGGGCACCGAGGTAGAGTTCCTGCTTGATTTCGGTGGCTTCGGCAATCATGACGCTGTCGACCGGCAGCGCCAGGCCACCGGTCTGGTAGGTCTCGATGCTCATGCCCAGCATGCGTTCGGCCTCGCTGCGCACTTGATCGAGCGAGTCGACCAGCTTGACCCCGCCGGCCTTGCCGCGTCCGCCGGCATGGACCTGGGCCTTGACAACCCAACGCTCGCCGCCGACCAGGCGGGCCGCCTCAACGGCCTCATCGGCGGTGGTGGCCAGTTCACCTTTGGGCACGGGAATGCCATACTCGGCGAACAGGGCCTTGGCCTGATACTCGTGAAAATTCATGTTTGATCCTTAAGGAATGAAGACGGAGAACAAAGCGTCTGACGCGGTATTGTAATGCCCCAAGGCTGATTATCAACAGCGCCGAGCGCTATACTGCAGCGGGATTGTGTGCACGAGCGCACAGCTTGGCGCCCAAAATCGGGGACAAACGCGAGTGGCAGTAACGATGGCAACGGCGGCCGACGAGAAGCTCATCCGTCGCGCCCTGCACTACCTCAACGGCTTCCGGATGCTGGTCGCACCGGCGCTGTTGATCGTGGTCGTCAGCCCCCTGGCCGAAGCGCTGCCTTACGGCTACAAGACCTTTCTGGCCCAGGCCGCGGCGCTGACCTACGCCGGCGCGGCGGTGGTCTTTCTGATCCTGCACCTGCGCCACATGATCCGGCCATCCGAGCTGGCCTCGTTTTCGCTGGCGACCGACCTGATCCTGGTCGGCATCATCCTGCATTGCTTCGGCGGCCTGGAAAGCGGACTGACCTTCCTGCTGCTATTCAGCATCGGCATCGCCGGACTGCTTCTGCCGATCCGCACCGCCTTGCTGTTTGCCGCCCTGGTCACCATCGGCGTGATCGTCGATACCCTGCTCAACAACGGTGGCCGGCTGGCCGGCACATCGGGAGCCCAGGCGGCGCTTTACGGCGTGGCGACTTTCGCCATAGCCCTGGGATCGGCCCTGCTGGGTAACTGGGGTCGCAAATACCAGTTGCTGGCCGAGCGCCGCGGCAACGATCTGGCCAATCTCGAGCGGGTCAACGAACTGATTATTCGCCGGATGCGCTCCGGGGTGCTGGTGGTGGACGAAAACGACCAGATTCGGCAGATGAACGAGTCGGCTCAGTACCTGCTCGGCAACCCGCCGGTGCGCGAGCGCAGCCTCAAGACCATCGCCCCGCCCATCCACCAGCGCCTGCAGAAATGGCGCAACAGCGGTGAGA
>JBMCIV010000245.1:0-3065 GCA_048616735.1 Wenzhouxiangella sp.
CCGAGATCGCGCAGGATCTGGTTGGTTTCTTCCTTGTCCGAGGCCAGTTCGACCGCGATGTTGCTGGTCAGGCTGGTGGTGGTGGCCTGGATGCGTTTCTGGAAGCGGCCGTGGCCGAACTGGACCAGGCTTTGGCGGTTAAGACGCAGCCACGGTATGCCCCGCTCCTCAGCGGCGCGAACCAGCGATGCCGTACTCGGGCCGAACTCACGCCGCTGGGCGTCGCGGATGAACAGGTCGCGTTCGGCCGCGAAATCCCATTCCGGTCCCGGGGCCTCGGTCGGCCTGATCGACTCGGGCAGCAGGCTGTGGAGCAGCTGAAGTGCCAGCTCACCGGCCTTTCGGCCCACCGCCTCGTCGCCGTATTCGAACACCACGGTGTAGTGGCCCGGCTGGCCTTCGATGGAGCGGGTCCGGCCGAAGCTGACGTCCGAGCCGGCGATGTTCTGAAGCTCCAGCACCACGTGCTCCATGACGTGGCCCAGCCAGGTGCCTTCGTCCTCGCGCAGTCGGCGGACAAAGCCGCCGGGCTGGCGGTAGGAGCAGCCGTGCTCATCGAGTCCGGGCAGCAGCGCCAGCAGCGGGCCGATGAAGGCCTCGCCGAGCCGGCCCGAGGGCCACTGCTCAAGCTCGCCCAGGTCGAGGATGTAGCGGATGACCGGGAAATGGGCGTACAGGTTGGGACCGACGTAGACGTTTGTTTTGAGGATTTTCATCGGTTTATTCCACGGGTTATTCCGCGCTGGCGGTGCGGGTGAGGATTTCGAAACGTCCACCGGCGATCAGGATATGCAGCTTGACCCCGACCAGGCTGACCGGCTCGCCTTCGCGGGCGCGGTCCATGGAAGAGTAGCTGAGCTCGCCGGGGTCGACCAGGGTGATGCCGCCGCTGCCGACCACCTCCAGGTCATCGCCGGGGCGGATGAAGGCGGCGGTGTCCTCGTCCAGGCCGATACCGACGGCAAACGGGTTGTAGGCCAGCGCGGTCAGCAGGCGGCCAAGCCGGTCGCGCTGGCGAAAATGCTGGTCGATGATGAAGCTGTTGGTGAGACCCAAGCCCGGCGCCAGGGTGACCTTGTCCGGGGTCGGCGTGGAGCCCTCGCGCCCGCCGGCGATCATGTGCTCGGGCATGAAGGCAGCGCCCGCCGAGGTCCCGGCCACGTGCATGCCCTGGGCGTTGCGGCGCCGGATCATGATGGCTGTCTCCGTGCCGCCCAGGGTGGTCGACAGGCGCAGCTGATTGCCGCCGGTCATAAACACGCCGTCGGATTTACCGAGGTAGTCGAGGTGTTTCGGGTCGTTGGCGTCGCTGCGGGTCACGATGGGCAGCACGGCGGCGTGCTTGATGCCGATCTTGCGGAAAAGCTTTTCGTACGTCGGGCCGGTGTCCGGCAGCTCCGATGCGGTCGGGATGATGGCGATACGCGCGTCCTTGCCGCCGCATTCGTTGATGAAGCGGTCGAGGATTTCCGGGTTGTGGAATTTGTCCTCGGCCCCGCCGATGGGGATGATATAGCCGCGCTTGGTGTTGTTGCGTTCGCCGGAAGGGCTCATCAGCGGGTCTTCCTCCAGATGCCTTGGGTCATGACTTGATGGACTTGGTGATGGTCGTCGAGCACGAGCAGATCGGCGGCCGCGGCGACCTCGATGCGGCCGCGGTCGTGGAAGCGCAGCAGCCGGGCCGGGTTCAGGGTGAAGGCGGGCAAAACGCGGGCCGGCGATTCGCCGCCCGCTAGCAGCCGGGTCAGGGTAGCGCTCAGGGTGGTCGGCTGGCCCACATCGAAATGCTGCATTTCGCCCTGGGCATTGAAGACCGGCAGGCAGCCGCCGCCGTCGGAGCTGATGGTGATGCGCTCTGCCGGCGCGCCGGACTCCAGGTAGCGCAGCAGCGCTTCAGCGGCCGGCCATTCGTCTTCCGGCGGCTGGTCTTCGATGGGAAAGGCCGTGATATCGACCGTGCAGCCGAACCGTGCCGCGTCGATGGCTTCTTCGAACAGGCCTTTTTTGCGGTTGATATGGGTGGGGTTGAAAACCCGCGCCGGCAGCTCGGTCTCGGCGATGGCGCGTCGGACCAGCTCCAGGCCGCGCTCGCCGTCGCCCAGGTGCAGGTGGACAACGCCGGCCTTGCCGGTGATCAGCCCGGCGACGTGGGCATCGCTGGCGATGCGCAGCAGCTCGTCGAAACTCGGCTGACTGGAACGGTGGTCGGAGATCGCGACTTCACCGACGCCGATCACCGGGTCAAGAAAGACGATGTCGTCGCGCACGCTGCCGGTAAACGTCACCGGCGGGATGTGGTAACCACCGGTATGGCACCAGGCGTTGACGCCGTGGTCGCGCAGGTAGAGCGCCTGGGCGAGAAGCGAGCGCGTATCGCGGGTGGTGTCGTCGGTACCCAGCACGCCGACCACCGTGGTGATGCCGGCGGCCAGAAAGCGCTCGTGCGGCACGGGCAAGACCCGGCTGCCGAAGCCGGCCTCGCCGCCACCGCCGGTCAGGTGGGCGTGGCCGTCGATCAGGCCGGGGATCAGGCGCCGGCCTTCGAGATCGGTGATCTCGGCCGGCCTGACCACGCCGAGGTCCTCCAGATCTGACCCCATCCAGGCAATGCGGCCGCCTGCGATCAGCAGATGCTTAAGGCCCAGTTCCTGCGGCGCAAAGACGTGGGCGTTGGTGATCAGCTTGAGCAAGCGCGAAGGTCAAGCGATGGACAAGCGGCAAGCTTACCGCCAAGCGCCGGGCTGGTCAGCACTTATTGTTGCAGGTCGCCGGCAAGGCCCGGACGAAGTCCACTGGATGGGGTCGGGCGAGCGGTCTTGCCCCGAGTTCAGCCCTCGACTTAAGGGCGGTCTTCTGGCTCGAGAAAACGGCGCGAGCCGTCGAGGGTCTGGAACCGATCCTGGAAGATGGCGTCGCCCAGTGCCTCCAGGCTCGAGGCCCAGAAGCCCCCGGTCAGGCGCCACGATCCAGCCGAAAGCGCGCGCGCTTCGGTCGCTTCCCACTGGCCGATGGTGCCGGACAGCGTCCAGTCGCCGCCGCTGGACTCGATAACTCCGCCCCCGGCG
>JBMCIV010000246.1:0-3060 GCA_048616735.1 Wenzhouxiangella sp.
TCAGTCGGGACTTCCGGGGTTTAGCCGATCGTGCAGGTAGGCGTAGATCAGCGCGCTGATGTAGGCGCTTTGCTTGAGGTTGGCCGCCCCACCGTGCCCGCCCTCGATGTTTTCGTAGTAGAGCACGTCGTGGCCCTGCTCGATCATGCGCGCGACCATCTTGCGGGCGTGCCCGGGGTGGACGCGGTCATCGCGCGTGGAGGTGGTGAAGAACGCCTTGGGATAATCCGCCTCGGGCGAGACGTTCTGGTACGGCGAATAGGGTCGCATGTAGGCCCACTGCTCGGGATCGTCCGGGTCGCCGTACTCGGCCATCCAGCTGGCCCCGGCCAGCAGCTTGTGGTAGCGCTTCATGTCCAGCAACGGCACCTGGCTGACCACGGCGTTGAACAGATCCGGTCGCTGAACCATGACTGCCCCGGTGAGCAGCCCGCCGTTGGAGCCGCCCTGGATGCCCAGATGCGCTGGTGAGGTGATGTCGCGCTCGATCAGGTCTTCGGCCACCGCGATGAGGTCATCGAAAGCGCGCTGGCGGTTTTCCTTCAGCGCCGCCTGGTGCCAGCGCGGGCCGAACTCGCCGCCGCCGCGGATATTGGCCAGCACGTAGACCCCGCCGCGCTCAAGCCAGGCCGAGCCAATGGTGCCGGAGTAGAACGGCGTGCGCGCCACCTCGAAGCCGCCGTAGGCGCCCAGTAGGGTCGGGTTGGCGCCGTCGGTCTCGAACCCGGCCGGCTTGACGACAAAATACGGAATGCGCTCGCCGTCGGCCGAGGTGGCGAAGAATTGCTCGACCGCCATGCCCTCGGTGTCGAAACGGGCCGGCTCGGAGCGAATCTGGCGGCGCGTGTCGGATGCCGCATCAGCCTCGTACAGGCGCGACGGGGTCAAAAAGCCGGTGTAGTTGAAATAAAAGGTATCGGAGCGATCATCCGTGCTGATCACGCTGATCGTACCCAGGTCGGGCACGTCCAGCGGCTGACCGGTCCAGCTTTCCGGGCCGCGCGTGAAGCGCAGTAGCTGGCCGGTCACGTTGTCGAGAATCGACACGATGACGGTGTTTTCGGTGGTCGAGACGCCGTTGACCGCCTGGCGCTCGCCGGGCTGGAACAGCAGCTCGAAGTCCGGCTCGCCGGCGAGCACCGATGCCATGTCGGCGGCCAGCAGCGCGCCCTGGGCGAAGGTGGCCGCGCCCACCGTCCAGTCGGACTTAAGCTCGACCAGCAGCTGGCCGTCGAGGATGCCGGCCAGGTTGGCGTCGTCGGGCACGTCCACGCGGACGGTTTCTCCGTCGCGCAGGACGTGGTACTCGCGGGTGAAAAAGCTCGGCAGGCGCACGATGATGTCCCAGGGCGTATCGCCGTCCCAGTAGCGGCTGGCGTTGACCAGCACGTCGTCGCGCTTGCCCTCGAACACCAGCCGGGCGTCCTGGCGCGGCGTACCGCGCTCCCAGATATGGACCTGGCGCGGGTAGCCGGAGGTCGTCATCTGCTGGTCTTCAAACGCGGGGCCGAAAAACACGCTGTCGCGGTCGCGCCAGCTGATGTAACTCTTCGATTCGGGCAGCACGAAGCCGTCTTCGACGAATTCACGGGTTTCCAGGTCGAACTCGCGCCGCACGGCCGCATCGGCACCGCTGATGGACAGCCCGACGATGCAGCGGTCGTAGTCGGGGTAACGGCAGCTGGCCCCGCCCCAGACCCAGTTCTCGTCTTCGGCTTCGGCCAGGGCGTCGACGTCGATGAGCGTGTCCCAGTCGGGCTGATCATTGCGGTAGTCCGCGCGCGAAGTCACCCGCCAGATGCCGCGCACGTGCTCGGCGTCGCGCCAGAAATTGTAGATCCGCCCGCCGCGCAACGAGGGATAGGCGATGCGATCGTCGGCGGTCAGGATTTCGAGGTTGCGCTCGTGAATCGGATCGAACAGCGGATGGGCCTCGAGAAATTCCACCGAGCGCTCGTTCTGGGCTCGCGCCCAGTCCAGCGCCTGCTCGCTTTCGATTTCTTCCAGCCACAGGTAGGGGTCGGGGTTGTCGTCGGTTTCAGCGCGCATGGCGGCCCCCGGCCAGGCCAGCGTCGCGGTGACTAGCAGCAAGATGATGGTTTTCATGTGGGTTCAGTGAAGTCAAGGTTTGAAGTCAAGGGTTGAAAAAGAGAGCTGATCCGTTCAATCAAAGCGCAGGTGCTTGACCGAGCGGCCTTCGTTGGCGATTTCTTTGAGCGAGTCGATGCCGATGGAGATCTGGCTGTCGACGTAGCGCTCGGTGATGATGCGGTCGGAGGCATCGGTCTTGACCCCGTCGGGCACCATCGGCTGATCCGAGACCAGCAGCAGCGCCCCGGTCGGGATGGAGTTGGCGAAACCGACGGTAAAGATGGTCGCGGTTTCCATGTCGATGGCCATGCAGCGGGTTCGCCGCAGGTATTTCTTGAACGCGCGATCGTGTTCCCAGACCCGACGGTTGGTGGTGTAGACGGTGCCGGTCCAGTAATCCTTGTGGTGGTCGCGGATGGTCGAGGAGACCGCGCGCTGCAGGGTGAACGCCGGCAGCGACGGCACTTCGGGCGGGAAGTAGTCGGTCGAGGTCCCTTCCCCGCGGATGGCGGCGATCGGCAGGATCAGATCGCCGAGCTCGTTTTTCTTTTTCAGCCCGCCGCACTTGCCCAGAAACAGGCAGCCCCGCGGTTTGACGGCACCGAGCAAGTCCATGATGGTGGCAGCGTTGGCGCTGCCCATGCCGAAGTTGATCATCGAGATATTGTCGCTGGTGGCGTTGCGCATGGCCTTGTCGCGCCCGCGCACCTCCACCCCCATCACGGCGGCAAATTTCTCGACGTAGTTATCGAAGTTGGTCAGCAAAATGTATTTGCCGAAGTCTTCCACCGCGGTGCCGGTGTAGCGCGGCAACCAGTTGTGAACGATGCTTTGTTTGTCTTCCATTGCGTGCAGGCCCTGAGGTCTTTTGTTGTTATGGTTAGATTGTAACGTCGCTGAGGTTACGACAGCGTCTCGGCACCAAGCCTTTCATACCTGCTGACCTGCAGCGATCGCGGCGGTACACTT
>JBMCIV010000247.1:0-3050 GCA_048616735.1 Wenzhouxiangella sp.
TCGCGCCTGGCCGGGCACGATACCGAAACCGCCCGCGCCGCCCTCGGCCTGACCTACTGCCAGATCAGCGGCAACATGCAGGCCCACGTCGAGGGCACGCCGGGACTCGCGCTGCAGATCGGCTTCAACGCCCGCGCCGCCGTCAACGCAGCCGAGCTCGCCGCAGCCGGCATGCGGGGCCCTGAGGACGTCATCGACGGACCATTCGGCTATCTGGACCTGATCGAGCAGCAATACCGCAGCGATCCGCTGCAGTGGCTAGGCTCAAGCTTCCAGATCGAGCAGGTCAGCCACAAGCCTTTCCCGACCGGCCGGGCCGCGCATGCCGCGCTCGACGGCCTAGAACAATTGCTGGCAGCCGGACTGGACGCCGACGCGATCGACCGGATTGAACTGCACGCGCCTCCGTTGATCCGGCGCCTGGTCGGCCGGCCGCCAAGGCCGGGAATGAGCGCCAGCTACGCCCGCCTGTGCCTGCCCTGGCTGGTGTCTGTGCGCCTGGCCCGCGGCGAGCTGGGCCTGGACGATTTTTCCGAACAGGCCCTGGCCGATCCAAAGCGCTGGCGCCACACCGAGCAGATCAAGGTCTTGCCCGATGACAACGACGACCCCAATGCGCTGACCCCGCAGCGCCTGAGCGTGGTCACCAACGGCGGAGCGCGCCACGAGATCGCCCTGACCGCGGTTCTCGGCAGTCCGCAGCGGCGACTGGACAAGGCGGCGCGCGAGCGCAAGGCCCGGGGCTGCTGGCAGGCGGCAGGTTGGGACGACGAGCGCGGCGAAGCCTTGCTCGAACTGCTGCGCGCATCGAGCAGCCTGCCCCGGCTCGATCCGCTGTTCGAACTGCTGACGCCGCCCTGACCCGCGCCCATCAATCTGACCGTCATGGACATTTCATCATGAGCAATTCCTCCCCGACCTGGTTTGAGCACGCCGAAGTCGCCGCGCTGCTCGACGCCTATCCCGTCGACCACGGCTTCATCCAGCGCCACCGGGCCTTGAGCCGCGACGAGCTGTTCGCCCGCCAGGATGCCGCCTTCCGCCGCTGCCTGGCGCGGGCCTGGCAGATCCCGTTCTACCAGCGCCTGTGGGGCGCGGTCGGGATCGAGCCGGGTGAGGTGACCGGCCTGGCGGATCTCGACAAGCTGCCGGTCTTCGGCAAGGCCGAGATCATGGATAGCGTAGAGCGCCAGCCGCCGCTGGGGGATTTCCACGGCTGGACCCCCGGCGAGCCCGGCACCGCGGGCGATCTGCCGCTGATCGTCCACACCACCAGCGGCACCACCGGGCGGCCGCAGCCGCTGGTGTTCGGCCCGCGCTCGCGCGAAGTCCAGAACATCCTCTTCGCCCGCATCTATCGCATGCAGGGTCTTGCCCCCGGCGACGTGGTCCATTCGGTCTACGGCCACGGCCTGATCAACGGCGGTCACTACGTCCGCGAGGCCGTGACCCACTACACCCACGCCCTGTTCCTGTCCGCCGGGACCGGCGTAGAGACCCGCTCGGCGCGCCAGGTCGAACTGATGAAAGACTTCCGCCCGAGCGTGATCGTCGGCTTTGCCGACTACATCAAAAAGCTGGCCGACGTGGCCCGCGAGCAGGGCATAGAGCCCGGCCGCGACATCCCGCTGCGGATGATTTCCGGCCATCTGGGCCGCGAGTCGCGCGAATCGCTGAGCGCCGCCTGGGGCGGGGTCGAACTGTTCGACTGGTACGGCGTGGGTGATACCGGCGCGATCGCCGCCGAGGGCCCCGACCATGACGGCATGTACCTGATGGAAGACGCCCAGTACGTCGAGATACTCGACATCGACTCAGGCCAGCCGGTCGCCACCGGCCAGCCCGGCGACATGGTGGTCACCTGCCTGTACAAGGACGATCTCTACCCGATCATCCGCTTCAACACCCACGACGTCACCGAGGTGCTCGCCGGCCAATCATCGCTGGGGCTGAACCTGCGCCGGATCGCCGGTTTTCTGGGCCGCAGCGACAACATGGTCAAGATTCGCGGCATCAACGTGTTCCCGCAGTCCTTGAGCCCGATTCTTGAAAGCGTGCAGGGCTTTGCCGGCGAGTTCGTCTGCGTGGCCACGCGCGACCGGTCCGGCCGCGATGAGCTGAGCGTGCGCATTGAAGTCGCGCCCGCGCTGGTCAAGAATGCCGAGGTGAGAAACGCATTTGCCCAGACCCTGCGTGCCCGGCTGGGGGTGGAAGTCGCCCCCGAGCTGTGCCCGCCCGGCTCGCTCGCCGAACTGACCGGCATCGAGGTCCGGCAGAAACCCGTGCGCCTGATCGACCGCAGATTCGATTGACCATGAGCGATAGCCTGATCCATCTGCGCGCCCGGCTTTCGGCAGGCGAGCTGGACGTCGAGACCGTGGTCGCGGACTGCCTGGACCGAATCGAGGCCAACAACCCCCGACTCAATGCTTTCGTGCGCATCGAAGCCGACGGCGCGCGCGCCGCCGCGGTCGAATCGGCCCGACGCTACGCTGCCGGCCAGGCGCGCGCGCTCGAAGGCCTGCCGATCGCGATCAAGGACAACCTGGACTTGGCCGGCAGCCCCACCACCGCCGGCATGCTCACGCGCAAGCACCATCTGGCCGATTCCGATGCCGCCGTAGTTCGCCGGCTCAAAGCCGCCGGGGCGATCATCGTCGGCAAGCTCCACCTGACCGAGGCCGCGCTGGGCGCCGACGGCGCCAATCCTCATTTCGGCAACTGCCAGAACCCGGTCAAGCTCGGCCATTCGCCGGGCGGTTCGAGCAGCGGCTCGGCGGCCGCAGTCGCTGCCGGGCTGGTCCCGGCCGCACTCGGCACCGACACCATGGGCTCGGTGCGCATTCCGGCCGCGTACTGCGGTATCTGGGGGTTCAAGCCCTCCTTCGGGCTGGTCAGCAGCGCCGGCAGCGTGGCGGTTTCGCGCCGTCTTGATCACGTCGGACCGCTGACCCGGTCGGCCGAGGACCTGGAGCTTTTGCTTTCGGTGATGGCCGGCTTCGACCCGGACTGCCCGGTCTCGCGACCGCTGCAGCTGGCCAAGCCGCAGC
>JBMCIV010000248.1:0-3049 GCA_048616735.1 Wenzhouxiangella sp.
ACGTCATCCTGCTAGACAATTTCTCGGTTTCCGACCTGCGCACGGCCGTGCAGCGCACCACCGGCTCGAACGTGATCCTCGAAGCCTCCGGTGGCGTCGACTTAGACACCGTGCGCGCCATCGCCGAAACCGGGGTGGACGTGATTTCGGTGGGCGCTATTACCCACTCTGCACCCAGCCTCGATCTGGGTCTGGACGCGCCCGAAACGTGGCCAAAAGCGGTCTCGCAATGACGGTAGAACTCGCGATTCTGGACATCGACGGCACGCTGATCGACAGCAACGATGCCCATGCGCATGCCTGGGTGGATGCCTGCGAAGAGTTCGGCTACGCGGCCTCCTTCAAGCAGGTGCGACCGCTGATCGGCATGAGTGGGTCGATGGTCACTAGAGCGCTGACGAGCCAGGGCGCATCGGATCCGAAAGGCGAAAGACTCCAGCGCCGGCGTGCCGAAATCTTTCGAAAGCACTACCTGCCGGGACTGGACGCGACGCCGGGCGCACGCGCGCTGCTCACGCGCCTGAAAGACGACGGCATCGGCTGCATCGTCGCCACTTCCGCATCACCCGACGACGTTGCCGCGCTGCTGGCACAAGCGGGTGTCGATGACCTGATCAAAAAGGCGTCGGCCGGGGCCGACGTTGACGCATCCAAGCCGGCGCCCGACATCGTCCAGGCCGCTCTGACCCAGGCCGCTTGCCCAGCCTGGCAAGCGCTGATGCTGGGCGATACGCCGTACGACATCGATGCCGCCATCAAAGCCGGGGTCTCGATTATCGCGCTGCGCTGCGGTGGCTGGTGGAGCGACCAGGACCTGCGCGCAGCCCACGCAATCCTGGACGATCCGGCCGCCTTGCTGGAGCGCTACCATCAGTCGCCGTTTGCGCCGAAATCGGAGTCTGGATTCGATCGACGGGACTGATCTCTTGCAAAACAGTGGAAATAGAGGATGGGAATCAGCACCAGCGTGAGCAAGGTCGAGACCAGCACACCGCTGAGCAGGGTCAGGCCAAGCGGCTTGAGTGCCGGCTCGAAAATCAGCGCGCCGCTGCCGAACATCACAGTGCCGGCGGTCAGCAGAATGGGGCGCGTTCTCAACACACCGGCCTCAATCAGTGCCGCGTCGGTGGGCATGCCCTCGGCAAGATGTTTTTCGGTGAAATCGACCAGCAGCAGGGCATTGCGGACAACGATGCCGGCCAGCGCGATGATGCCCAGCACGCCCAGGCCGGCGATATTGAGATCCATCAGCCAGTGACCCGGAATGACGCCGATGAAAACCAGGGGAATCGGCATCATGATCAGCAGCGGCACCAGGTAGGAGCCGAAGCGGCCGGCCAGTATGAAATAGATCAGCAAAATCACCGCAAGCCCGGCCAGCGCCAGGTCCCGGTAGACCTGGCGCGTCATCTGCCACTCACCGCTCCAGAACACGCTGAGCTCGCCATCACTGTCAGGCGCATCGATCCAGTGGATGGCATCGGAGTCGAAGCCCTGCTCTTCGAGCTGACCGGCGATGTCGCGCTGGACCGATAGCGGCTGGCTGCGATCGCGGTTGAGTTGTGCGGCGACATATTCCAGCGGCAGCTGGTCCTTTCGATGGCGGTTGGAAGCCCAGCGGCCAGGCCGGATATCGACGACATCGAGCAGGGGAACGGCAGCGTCGCCGGCGCCGGCCACGTACAGCCCGGACAGGTCGGTTTGATCAATGCGCTGATCCAATGCCAGGCGCACCACGACCGGTACCGGGCGGCGTTCACCGGGCAGATCCAGGGTGGTCGCGGTGCGACCGCTCAGCGCGGTTTGCACGTTGGCCGCGACGCGGGCCGGAACGACCGCGCGCGCTGCGGCGCGAACGGAATCGACCCTGACGTCCAGCTCAGGTCCGGCGGGTTTGGGAAAGCGCTCGATGGCGGCGGTGGCCGGGTGGTCGTGGAGCAAGGCGGCAAGCTGGTCGGCCAGTGCCCGCCGGGCATCGACCTCGGGGCCGCGAATTTCCGCCTCGATCCCGTTATCGCTCGATGGACCGGATGGAATCCGCCGGATTCGCGCGCTGGCCTGGTAAGGCTCGAGCAGGGCGGGCAGCTCGAGCATCAGCACCCGCCCGAGCTCGAAGCTCAGGCGCTCGCGGCGATCTTCGGGCGGCAGCTGCACGTAAAGGCTGGCGCGATGGTCGTCGGTGGTCGCCAGATCGGGCGGACCCGGGGCGGGCATCAGCAGCGGCCCGTCGAGGCCGGCAAACAGGGTATAGGCCTCGACTTCCGGCAGGTCGCGCAGCCTGCGCCCGACGGCAGCGCCGGCTGCCAGCGTTTGCTGCAGCGAACTGTCGGGCGGCAGCTCCAGCTCGACCACGAACACCTCGCGATCGAGGATGGGCACCAGGGTCAGCTGGACGGCGCGCACCAACACCATCGCCAGGCTGGCCAGCAGCAGCGCCAGCAAGATCGCATAGAACAGCCAGCGCAGCCAGGCGCGCCGAAAGAAGGGCGTCAGAAGGCTGCGGTAAGCACGCGCCAGCGATCCGCTCGAGCGGTGCCGACGGACCGCCGCGTCCTCATCGCTCCCGTTGCCGGTCTCGGCCCGACGCCCGGCGGGGGGGACTTTGAGCAGGCGATGGGCGAAGTACGGCGTCACGGTCAGGGCGATCAACAGCGAAAACAGGATTGCCAGGGACGCGCCGGTAGGAATGGCGCGCGTGTATTGGCCCATCTCGCCGGTGATGAAGGCGGTCGGCAGCAGCGTGGCCACGATCAGCAGCACCGCCAGGATCGTCGGATTGCCGACTTCGTCGACCGCCTGGACGGTGATTTCGCGGCTCTTTTTGCCGGCTTCGCGAAAGTGTCGGCCGATGTTTTCCAGCATGATCACGGTATCGTCGGCGATCAGGCCGATGGCCAGAATCATGGCCGCGATGGAGACGGGATTGAGCGTGAACCCGAGCCACAGATAAGCAAAGGGGACGATGGAGAGAATGGTCGGAATCATGATCGACACGCCGGCCGCCGCCCGCCAGCCCAGACCGGCGAGAATGATGACCACGACCACGACC
>JBMCIV010000249.1:0-3022 GCA_048616735.1 Wenzhouxiangella sp.
GGCAAACCACTCGTGTTCGGCCAGGTAGCGATCGACGTAGCCGAAGTGGGTCGCGATCTGCTGATTGGTAAAGGCGTTGTCGACCTCGTCGGCGATCTTGCGCAGAATCGGCCGGATGAAGAAGGGGCCCGGCCCGTTGCGAATCCTGTCGAAGACCAGCTTGAGCAGCAGCGGCGGCATCAGCGAGGCTTCCGCGTACTGCAGCCAGTAGGCAAACTGCCAATAGCGCCGATCGTCCGGCTGCGGTGCCCACTGCTCATCGCCGTAGGTCCGGGCCAGGTACTCGACGATCACGCCGGACTCGGCGTAGGTCTCGCCCTGGTCGGTGATCACCGGTGCCTTGCCCAGCGGATGGACCTTGCGCAGCGCATCGGGTGCCAGCTGGGTCTTGGGGTCGCGCTCGTAGCGCTTGACGCGATAGTCCACGCCCAGCTCTTCGAGCAGCCACAGGATGCGATGCGAGCGGGAATCTTGCAGATGATGAACAACGACCATGCGCGGCCTCCTCGTCCGGTTGCTGATGTCTATGCCATCCTCGCACACCGACCGTGAGTCGACCAGGATTTGAATCCCATCGAGACATCACCCAGACTACCGTCACACCCGCTGGAGTGACTGTCATGATTCTCAAACCGGCCCGTCTTGCCGTCCAGGCGCTCACGGCAGTCGCACTGCTTTACGCCCTGGCGGCCTGCAGCGAGGCCCCGCCGCCGGCCGAAACCCCACCCACGGAGACCATGCCGATGGCCAAGCCACCCCTGGACCAGGCCAATACCGGGCCGGTAGAGCGCTTTGCAGTCAATGATCTTGCCCGCCGGCTGGATCTGGCGCCGGCGCGTATCGAGGTGGTCAGCGCCCTGGCCGTGACCTGGCCGTCCGGCGCGCTCGGCTGCCCGGCACCGGACGGCATGTACACCCAGGCACTGGTCGAAGGTTTTCAGGTCGTTTTGGCCGCCGAGGGCGAGGAGTACCACTACCACGCCGGGGCCACGGGCGAGCCTTTCCTGTGCCCCGAAGAGCGCCGACAGGCACCGGTGGGCGCAGGCCGGGCCCGCTTCTGACGACACGGCTTTGGCGGCGCCGGCGTATCGTGCCGGGAATGAAACGAAGCGCTGTATGGCTCGCTCTCGTGCTGCTGCTGCTGCTGTCCGGCTGCAGCACACGCTTGGCCTACAACAACCTGGACTGGCTGGCGGTGCGCTGGATCGATCGCCAGGTCGACCTGGAGCAAGATCAACGCGCGCGGCTGCGCGAACTGCTCGAGCAACAGCTGCAGTGGCACTGCGCCAGCCAGCTTGACGACTATCAGAGCTGGGTCGAGCAGCTCAGGCTGGATCTGCTCTCCGGGCGACTGGATCAGCAGCGGCTGCTCGCCCACGGCGAAAGCCTGGCCGACTTCGCCCGCGCCCTGGCCGACGGCCTCGAGCCCGTGCTGATCGAACTGGCCGTGTCGCTGGACGACAGGCAGGTTGAGCAGGTGCTGGCGGCGCTTGATGAGCGTATCGAAAAACTGCAAGATGAAATCGCAACCCGCTCCGAGGCGCAATGGGCCAGCGACCGGATCGAAGGGCTGGAACGCCGGCTGCGGCGGCTGATGGGCGCGCTCAATCCGGCCCAGCGCAAGCGCCTCGAGCAATGGGCGGTTGACCTGAATCCCACCCACGCCTACCAGCTGGCCCAGCGCTTGTACTGGCGCGAGCGCATCGCCGAGACCCTGTCGAGAAGACAGGACCAGGCCTTGGTCGAGCAGGTCGTCAGCGCGCTGCTGAGGCCGGATTCGGCCTGGCCGGAGCCTTACCGGCGGGCGGTCGAAGGCAACCGTGCGCTTACCGTGGTGGCGCTGGAAGAGGTTGTGGCGATGACCGATGCGGCTCAGCGCGGCAAAATCTCGGCGCGCCTGTCGCGGCTCAAAAACGACTTCGAGCGCTTGAGTTGCCGAGGCGACGCGCCGCCGGCGCTGGTCGAATCGGCCGCGGAGTCGACGATCGATCGGACGCCTGCGGCGACAAGCGCCGCAGTGCGGTCAAGGTGAGGGCGGAGCGCCCGGCAGCAGCATCTTCATCCCGGCTTCGAGCGCGGCCATGCGCTCCTCAAGCGCCGACACCCGGCTCTCCAGGTTTGCCGAGGTGGCGTTAGTAGCCGCCTCTCCGGTCGGCCGGGCGCTCGCGGCCGGCTGCTCTATCTTGCCGGTCAAGGTGTGGGCGTAGCGATCTTCGCGCTGACCCGGACCGCGCGGCAACAGCACGACCAGCGGGGCGTCCCGGCCGGCCAGGCGATCGAGACAAAACCTGACCTCGTCGAGATCGTCGAACCGGTGCAGCCGCTCGCTGCGGGCCAGAAGTTCGGACAGGGTTTGCGGCCCGCGCAGCAGCAGCAGGCCCAGCAGCGCGCGCTGCGGCGGCGTCAGCTCCAGCGCGCTATCGGCCTGATGGGCGTAACGGGTGGCGCGGGCGCCAAACTCGCTTCGGACCAGGCCGCGCTGTTCGAGCTGACGCAGCGCCTGTCCGACGCGACCCGGGTTGAGCTTCATGATCGGGTGGCGACTGGTCTTCTGGTTGGCCGCGGTCACGCAGGCGTTCTGGGTGAGCGGATAAGCCTCGGGCGTGGTGGCCTCTTTTTCGATCAGACAACCGAGGACGCGCGCCTCTTCGGGGCTTAGCGGCGGGTCAAGCGGGCAGGCTTGGATTGGCGCATTGTCTTCGGTCATTTCGGGTCCAGGGAATGGTGAATGCGATCACGAATTCGTGATTTTGAACGACGAGTGTAGGCACTTCGTCGACGCCAAAACCCGACCCAGATCAAAAAACCCCGCTCGAGGGCGGGGTTTTTCGTCTTCTCCGGTGGAGAAAAAGGACGTCAGGCAGGCTGTACGTTTGCTGCCTGCGGACCCTTGGGGCCGTCCTGAATGTCGAATTCGACCTTCTGACCTTCGGCCAGCGTCTTGAACCCGGAGCCCTGGATGGCGCTGAAATGTACGAATACGTCCTTGCCACCATCGTCCTGACTGATGAAACCGAAACCC
>JBMCIV010000250.1:0-3019 GCA_048616735.1 Wenzhouxiangella sp.
CAGCGGCGCCAACACCACGCAGCTGCGCATCCGCGGCAGCGAATCGAACCACGTGCTGGTGCTGATCGACGGGATCGAGGCCGCCGGCGGCGACAGCGGCTTCGGGGGCTACAATCTCAGCCAGCTGGAAGCCCTCAATATCGAGCGGATCGAGGTTCTGCGCGGGCCGCAATCGGTGTTCTACGGCTCGGACGCCTCGGCCGGTGTCGTCAATATCATCACCGCGCAGGGCGATGAGGGCGTGCAGTTCCGCGGCACGCTCGAGGCCGGCGATGCCAATGCGGCCAGCGCCTTCGTTTCGGCCCGCGAGGCGCGCGGGGGGCTGTCCTTCAGCTTTGCCACCCGCCGGGACAAGGGCTATGACTTCTCCGGTGATGGGGGCGAGAAGGATGAGACCCGGCGCAGCACCATGGTGCTGTCGGGCGACTACGCGGCCACCGAAAGGCTGACCCTGGGCTTCACCCTGCGCAAGTCGGACGAGACCTACGATTACGACGCGGCCTCCTCCACCGCAACGGATGTGGACAGCTACATCGTGGATACGCCGGGCCTGTCCAGCGATCGCGACGAGCTGACGGCACGGGTCTTCGCCGAATACGAGGCGCTGGATGGACGGATGACGCATCGGCTGGCCTGGGAGCTTACCGACAACGATCAGTCCTTCAGCGGCGGCGCGCCCACCAACACCCGGCGCGAGGCCCTGCAGTACCGCCTGACCTACGCACTGGACGGGCGGCAGGCGGCCAATTCCGACCAGTTGCTGACCTTCCTGCTCGAACGCGAAGAGGACAGCAGCGATTCCAACGCGGACTATCAGCGTGAAAGCACTTCCGTCGCGCTGGAATACCGCGGCAGCTTCGCCAACGGTCTGGATCTGCAGGCCGGCCTGCGCCATGACAACAACAAGGTCTTCGACGACGCCACGACCTGGAACCTGGGCGCGTCCTATGCCTTCGACAGCGGCGTGCGACTGCACGCCTCGGCGGGCACCGGCGTGGTCAATCCGGCCTATTTCGACCTTTACGCCAACGCATTCGGCTATACCGGCAATCCCGATCTTCAGCCGGAGCAAAACCGGGGCTGGGATCTCGGCGTGGAAATCCCGATCCTGCAGGGCCGCGGCGTCGTGGACATCACCTATTTCCAGGAAACGCTCACCGACGAGATCGCGGAAGTCTGGACAGCGCCGGGAAGTTTCACCTTCACCAACCAGGATGGCGACAGCGACCGGCGCGGCGTCGAGCTGGCCGCAGAGCTGGCGGCGACCGAGGCCCTGGACCTGCGGCTGTCCTATACTTGGCTCGATGCCACCGACCCGAACGGCTCCCGCGAGATCCGGCGGCCCCAGCACGAGCTCGGCCTGGGCATGACGATGCAGGCGTTCAACGGCCGCGGGGCGATCACTGCCGACCTGCGCCATGTCGCGGGCAATCTCGACACCCAGTTCTGGGGCGCGTTCCAGACGAAGGAACTGCCCGACTACACCACGGTCGACGTGGCGGCGCGGTATGATCTGACCGACACCCTTGCGCTGACCGGACGGGTCACGAACCTGTTCGATGCGGATGCGATGGATGTCTGGGGCTATGCCGGGCGCCCGCGCAGCATCTATGTGGGGCTGGATGCACGCTGGTAGGCGCATCGCACTGGCCCTTGCCGCCGGGATGATGCTTCATCCGGCGGCGCCGCGGGCGGAGACGGCGCAAGCGCCGCCCGCCCGCGTCGTCTCGATCAATCTCTGCACCGACCAGCTTGCGATGATGCTGGCGGCCCCTGGACAGTTGCATTCGGTGTCCTGGCTTGCCACAGATCCGCGTTCCTCGGCGCTCGCCACGGAGGCGGCGCGCTACAAGGCCAACCGGGGGCTGGCGGAAGAAATCTACCTGATGCAGCCTGACCTGGTGCTTGCAGGGAATTTCGGCCATCGCGCCACGCTGGACATGCTGCGCCGACTGGACATCCCGGTTGTCACCTTTCCGGCGGCGCAATCGATTTCCGAGATCCCCTCCCTGATCGCGCGGATGGGCGAGGCGCTGGGCCGGCAGAAAAGAGCCGCCGAGATGACGGCAGCCTTCGACCGCCGGCTCGCCGCACTGCGCGCCGAGGTGGTCGAACGGCCCAGTGCCGCGCTTTACTTCGCGTCGGGCTATACGTCCGGCGATGCCTCGCTGGCGGGCGAGATCCTGCTGGCCGCGGGGTTCGAGAACATCGCCGCCGAGGCCGGCTATCCGCTGGGCGGCTTCATGCCGCTGGAGGTGCTGGCCATGGCCGCGCCCGAGGCCGTGATCTCATCCCGTCCCTATCCGCGGGCCTCGCGCGCCGAGGCGATGCTGGATCACCCGGTGGTGCAGGCGCTGCGGGTATCGCGCGCCCAGGGCAGTTTCACCGATCGCGACTGGATGTGCGGCACGCCGCATGTGCTGGACGCCGTGGCACGGCTGGGCGGCCTGCGGCAGGCGATGGAGGCGCGCAGGGAATGACCCGGCTGACCGCCCTCCTGCTGGCGCTGGTGGCGGTGCTGTTCGCCGCATCGCTGGTGATCGGCCCCGCCGGAGTCGGGCCGGGGCAGAGCCTTTCGGCGCTGATTCGGGGCGATGGCGGGCCGCTGACGCTGGTGATGCGCGAGATTCGCCTGCCCCGCGCGCTCCTGGCCGCGATGGTGGGGGCAAGCCTGGGACTCGCGGGCGCTGCCATGCAGGGCTACCTGCGCAACCCGCTGGCCGAACCGGGACTGATCGGAGTATCGGGTTCGGCCGCCTTGGGCGCGGTGCTGTCGATCCAGACCGGGCTCGCCGCGGCCTTCATGCTGGCGCTGCCGGCGATGGCGCTGGCCGGTGCGCTGGCCGGCGTTCTGCTGGTGATCGCGCTGGCTGGGCCGCGCGGCTCGTCGCTGACACTGATCCTTGCCGGCATCGCGATTTCGGCCCTTGCGGGCGCCCTGACCTCGCTGGTGCTGAATCTTTCGCCCAACCCCTACGCCGCGAACGAGATCGTCTTCTGGATGATGGGCTCGCTGGCG
>JBMCIV010000251.1:0-2978 GCA_048616735.1 Wenzhouxiangella sp.
GCCCGAGCGCTTGCGCAGGGCAAGCACCAGGCCCAGAAAGACCACCGACCACAGGACCCGGTGGCCAATGATCTCGTCGGGGCTGACGTGGCCGAGGAATTTGAAATAGATCGGCGCCAGGCCCCAGATCGAAAAAGCGCCCAGGCCGGCCGCCAGACCCAGGCGCGCCTCGCGCTGCGCCGCCTCGGGGCTCAACGTTCTGGCGAGGGCAGATCAGAGCGCGCGTAGCGCGGCCTGGCCAGCGTTCCGCCCAGCTCGGCCCGACGGCTCGGCATTGCGCGACCCAGCAAGCGCGCGTTGCCCGACAGACGGCCCGTTGCATCGATGAAAAACTCCTCGAACGCCAGCTCTTGCCCCGAGCGCACGACGCCAAGCGCAGGAAACTCGACCCGGTCGGGGTAGATCACGAAGCGGCCCTCCAGCGCTTCGAAGCCCGCTTCGGCGGGCGCTCCCAGCGCCGCGCGCAGCTCGGCGAGTTCCTCGACCCAGCCATCGAAAAAGCGCAAACTGCCGCTCGCCAGCGCGCCCGCCTCAGCGTCCGGCGCGGTCTCGATGACGACCTGGCCCACGCCATCGGCGCGCAGCGGTGCGCCGGCCGCGGCCAGGGTCGCGGCAAGCTCGTCGATCTCGATGCGCACCTGCGCCGACAGCAGGCTGAGCTCGGAGTCCACCAGCAGATCGCCGAGCACTTCGATGGTGCCCCCGGCGAAGCCGGCGCGGGCCCGGGCGATTTGGGCAAAGCCGTCGGCAGCGCTGATCCTGAGCTGGGCATCCGTCAGCGGCATGACTGCCAGGTTCAGGCGGTCCACATCAAGCCCAAACTCATAGTCATGCAAGGCGGTCCAGCCGGCCACGACGTCAAGCCAGCTGGCTTGTTCGGGCCGGCCAACGGCCCGGGTAAGCGCGGCCGCGTCCAGACTCCCGCCGCTCAGGGCCAGCCGAAAATACGGACGCGCGCGGGCGGCGTAGTGGCCTTCGAGCGCCAGCCGCTGGTCGCCGAACACCAGTTGACCGTCGATCAGCTCCACCCTAAGCGGCGGGCGGGCAGAGAAATCGAGCGCGCCGGAGAGCTCGAACGGTAGCGCGGCGCCGGCACCGCGTCCAACCAGCGTCATGTCGGCCAGGCGAAACTTGCCGGTCCCCGAGGGCAAAAACAACACGCCGTTGACGGCAACGTCCTCAAAAATCGCCGGATTTCCAATCGCACCTTCAAAGACCAGCCGAAGCGCCCGATCAAACGCCAGACCGTCGAGCTCCAGGCGTTCAATAGAAACCCGCTGGACCGACTCCGTCCCCAGCGTGCGGATCTGCAGCGCCAGGTTTTCCAGGCGCAGCGGACCATCGACCAGGATTCCCGGCGCGCCATCGCGCCGGCGCTGCCGCAGCAGACCGGAAAAGTTGTGCCCGCCCTCTTCGTCGAACAACAGGTTCAGGTTTGCGCCCCGCATCGCCAGCTCACCGGCCTCGACCCGGCCAACGATCAGCGGCCACAGGCGGATCTCGGCGCTGAGCTCGTCGCTGCTCAGCAGATCCAGCCCGTCCAGCGCCTCTGAACCCGACAGGCGCACCTGACCCGCCTGAATGCGCAGGCGCGGAAAAAACTGCAGAGAAACGGCGCCGTCAATCTGCAGTTCGCGCCCCAGGTGGGTTTCCGCGTGGGCCGAAAGCAGCTGCCTGAGGCGATCCTGATCGGCCAGCATGACCAGGCTGGCCACGAAGCCGATCAGCATGATCGCAAAGGCCGCAAGAACGATGCTCAAGCGGCGCATAAGGATTTATCGCAGGGTAACTTCATCGACAGATTGTAGCGAAAGCCCGGCCGCAACGACAAAGGCCCGATCCAGCGACCGGGCCTTTTGGGCTTGATTGTGCAGCGGGGGCTTACTCGCCCTGGGCCACTCCCGGCGCATCCGGCCGGTCGACCAGCTCGACGTAGGCCATCGGCGCCTTGTCGCCGGGGCGAAACCCGCACTTGAGAATGCGCAAGTAGCCGCCCGGACGCGCCGCGTAACGCGGTCCGAGCTCGTTGAACAGCTTGCCGACCGCCTCCTGGTCACGCAGGCGGGCGAAGGCGAGCCGGCGCCGCGCGACCGTGTCCTGCTTGGCCATGGTGATCAGCGGCTCGGCGACCCGGCGCAGTTCCTTGGCCTTGGGCAGCGTGGTCTTGATCAGCTCATGCTCGATGAGGCTGGAAGTCATGTTCTTGAACATCGCCCGCCGATGCGAGGAGGTCCGATTGAGCTTACGCCCTGCTTTGCGATGACGCATGAATAGTCTCCTTAGCTCCCGGGCCGGGCCAGGCTGGCCGGCGGCCAGTTTTCCAGCCGTGTCCCCAGCGACAGGTCATGAGACGCCAGAACCGTCTTGATCTCGGTCAGCGACTTCTTGCCCAGATTGGGGGTTTTCAGCAGTTCGGTTTCGGTCCGCTGGACCAGATCCCCGACATACTGGATATGCTCTGCCTTCAGGCAGTTGGCCGAGCGCACGGTCAGCTCCAGGTCATCGATCGGCCGCATCAGCACCGGATCAAACGACTCGGGGCTGGCCACATCGGCGTCCTTTTCGCGCGCCACGAAATCCACGAACACCGACATCTGATCGACCAGGATGCCAGCAGCCAGCTTGACCGAATCCTCGCAACTCATCGTGCCGTTGGTCTCGATATCGAGAACCAGCCGGTCTAAGTCGGTGCGCTGCGCCACGCGCGCGCTTTCAACCGTGTACGCGACCCGATGAACGGGGCAGTAGGACGCATCCAGCAGCAGCCGCCCGATGGGACGGGTCTCTTCCTCGTTGAAGCGCAGCGCCGCGGCCGGCTGGTAGCCCACTCCGCGGGTGACTTTCAGACGCATGCTCAGCGATGCATTCTTGGTCAGATTGCAGATCACGTGCTCTGGGTTGACGATCTCGACGTCGTGATCGAGCTGGATATCGCCGGCCGTCACCGGGCCCGCCTCGGTCTTGCCCAGCGTGATCAT
>JBMCIV010000252.1:0-2966 GCA_048616735.1 Wenzhouxiangella sp.
CGCCAGGGCGTTGTCTTCCAGACTGACGGTATAGACATGGGCACCGTCCGGACTGACCGCCACATCGGTCGGCGACAGCAACCCCTTAACACCATCCTGGTTCTGACGCTCGACCTCAAGGAATGCAAACAGCGGGTCTGGCGCGCGCCGGGTCAAAACGCTCAGCGGCGGATTGGTCGAGGCCTGATCGGCAGCCGCGGCGATCAGCAGGTGGCGACCGTCCGGCGAAAAGCTCACCCCGCTGGCCCCGGCCAGGCCGCGATCGTCCCCGCTAACCGGATCAAAGACGCGCGACTCCTGCAGGCCAAGACCGCCGGAGACCAGGTCACGACGCAGGATATAAATCATGCCCCGCTCCCGGCTTACGCCGGCCAGATGCTCGCCGTCGGCCGCCACCGCGATATCGCCGGCTCCCGCGAACGGATCACCGTCGGCCGTCGGCAGACCCAGTCCGATCGAACCGTCACCGGCGGTATTGAGACCCTTCTGAGTCAGCAGCCCGTTTTCATCCTGGTCGAGGTACGACAACCACAGCAAACGGCCATCGCTGGTGCGCGCATAGGCACTCGGCGCACCCTCGGCCAGCGCCAGGTCTAACGCCACTGCAGCAGGAGCGCCAATATCAAGAGTATCGGCCAGCGTCAGCAGGCCAGGCGGATCCGTGCCTGCCGCCGGCTCAATGGCAAACAGCGCGAGGCTTTCGCCGCCGGCCAGCAACCAGCCGCCGCCGGCATCAATGGCCAGGCTGCGCGGGTCGGCCGGCACGTCTGCCGCGATTGCCCGATTGAGGCTCAGCACACCGGTTTGCGCGTTGCGATCGTAAATGACGAGCTGCTCAGCCGCATTCCCGTCTGCGCCTTCGGGATCACCGCGCCCCACGACATAAACGCTGTCGTTGGTGGCCGCCAGCGCGGTAGGCCGGGTCGGCAGACCGGTACTGAGCGTCTCCAGATAGACCAGGCGCCCGAAATCGGGATCGGCGGGATCGGCCTTGCGGCCGAAGGCGGCCAGGGTGGGGGGCTGATCCTCGTCCGGGGTTAATGCGAAATCATCGATGGTCAGGATGGCGTTCTCGTGAATATTCGGCGCCGATTTTGCGATGTTGAAGACCAGCTGCTCGCCGGCTTCCACCCGGACCGTCGCGTTTCCGCTGCCCGGCTGGCCGCTGCTGAGCGTGGTCAAGGTCTGACCCTGGATGCCGAAGCGGGCGGCATAGCTGTGCGCTGCGCTGTTGGTGACCTGCCACCGAAAGCTGACCGTGCCGGCCTGCTCGGCGCCGGCGTGGTTGTAGCCGGCGAAAATCGACGCGCAGTCCACGGCCGTGGTCAGGCTGACTTGCGTGCTGCTGGCAGCGACCGTGCTGCTGCCGCAGCCGAAGTCCTGGGTGATCGGCGTCCACCGGCCCTGGCTGAACTGCTCGACAAACCCGAGCCGGGGCTGGGGCTCGCTGGCCGACAGCACGTAGACGCTGAAACCGTCCGGGGAAACGGCGACGTCGAACGGCGAGTCCATGCCAGCGACGGTGGCGCCGAGGTCACCCGAACTGGAAAAACCGTTGATCTCGGTGGCCAACAGCACGACCTCGCCGAAGCGCGAACCGGGGACGTTGTTGCGGTCGTAGACAAACAGGCTATCGGCCTCTTTTCCGACCACGTAGGCATGGCGTCCGTCCGGACTGACCGCCACGGCATCCCCGCCGGTATCGGCCGGGGTGGCGGTGAACGCGGCGGGCGCGATATCGCCCGGGATGGGGGTGGCGGCTTCACACGTCCAGGCCACGCTGTCGATGGTGGCCGGGAAGATGTCCTCAACGATGGCGCCAAAAACGTCGTCCGGGCCGTGATTCTGGACCGTCATCACGTATTCGACCTCGCTGCCGGGCGCGAGGGTACCCTGGTTGTCGGTCTTGCTGATTTCCAGACGCGCCTGGCCGATCAGGCTGGTGGTGGTCGAGGCAGTAAACGGCGGAGCGCCAGTGCCCAGATCGACCGACACGGTATTGCTGATCTCACCGGCAGCCACATCACTGGTCTGGGCCGTTACCTGAAAGTTGACAACCCCACCCGGCGCTATGTCGAAAGCATGGTTGAGCACGCCGGTGCCGCTTGGTGCCGGACAGGCGCTGGGAGCTGAACCCGGCGCCACGGCGCAGGTCCAGGTCGGAGGCTCGGTCGTCAGGTCGAAATTGGGGTCGTTGAGCGGGTCGGAAATGGTCGCACCCGGGATAAAGCTCGGTCCCAGGCTTTCGACGCGAATGTCGTAGACCAGCGTAAAGGGCGGCAAATCCTTGTTCGGTCCGCTGCCGACGGGCGGCCCGGCGAGAGACTTTTCGACCAGCACGCCGGCCTGACGCACAACAGACGTCTCGTCCCGATCACTTTGGTTGTCCGGATTAGGATCGGTGACCTCAGTGGGCACGACGGCAGCAGCTTCGTTTACCAATGTGCCGCTGGAACGCGGGTCGATCGGGCCGGTGATGGTGAACTCGACTCGGCTGCGTCCGCGCAGGTCAACGGCCACCGGCAGGCCGTCGGCGCGCTGCAGGCGATCCGCCGTGACCGGCGCGGTCGGCGCGCTGTCACCGCAGCTGCTGCTGCCGCTGTTGCAGCACGCACCGTCAAAGGCCCGACACTGCCAGCTGACCTGGCCGGCGATGAATCCGGCGTTTTCGGCCAGATCGGGAAACCCGGCTGGATCGAACAATGGAAACTCATCCGTGATCTCGACGTTGTCGACCTGCAGAAAACCCAGATTGGCGACGGTGACGGTGTAGCTATGGGTCGCGCCGGCCACGGCTGTGTCCGTGTCGTCGGTCTTGGTCACCGCCACATCGGCGGAAAAAACCAGCTCGGTGGTCACCGTAGCGCTGTCCTCGCCGCCGCCGGCGGTGTTTTCCGACACCAGGCCGCTGGGATCCAGCACCGCCGTGGCCGTGTTGACCAACTCGCCGGTGGCCGACTCCGGCG
>JBMCIV010000253.1:0-2948 GCA_048616735.1 Wenzhouxiangella sp.
GGCATCGGGCAATGCGGGTAACTCGCGGATGAATCCGGGATAGTCGTCCGGGTCGCACAGAACGCTCACATCGGCGTGGTTCTTGGCCGCCGCCCGCAGCATGGCCGGCCCGCCCACGTCGATTTGCTCGACGGCCTCAGCGACCGAGCAGTCCGCGCGCGCCGCGGTCTGGACAAAAGGGTAGAGATTGACCGCCAGTAGATCGATCGGGGCGATGCCGTGCTCGGCCATTACCGCGTCATCCTGACCGCGTCGCCCCAGCAGACCGCCGTGGATCTTCGGGTGCAGGGTCTTGACGCGCCCGCCCATGATTTCGGGGAAACCGGTATGGTCCGAGACCTCGCTGACCGGTATTCCGGCCGCACGCAGCGTGGTGGCGGTGCCGCCGGTCGATAAGAGGATCCAGCCGTTTTCGACCAGCGCCTGGGCCAGATCTTCGATGCCGCGCTTGTCGGAAACGCTCAACAGCGCGGTGCGCGCGCGGCTCATCGGGCCTGCGGATCGATTTGGTAGCGCTGGATGCGATTGCGCAGCGTGGCGCGGGTGATGCCAAGGATTTCGGCGCTGCGCGACTGATTGCCGCCGGTGCGGCTGAGCACGGTCTCGATCAGCGGGCGCTCGACCTCGGTGATCAAAACCTCGTAGAGATTGTCAGGGGGCGTTTCGCCCATGTCGTTGAGATACTGCTCGATCGTTTGGCGTACGAACTCGCGCAGACAGGTACCGGAGCCGTTGAGTTTTCCCATTGTTGCCCTCGAGACTTGGAGCCCGCGCTTCGCCGGCGCAGTCAAAGACCGCTAACGATAGCATATTGGCAGCCCCCGTCTGGCGGCTTGTCGGCGGCGGGCTTCAGGCGTCCTGGAAATAGCGGAACTCGAAGCCGGCCGGCTGCGAGCCGGTGACCAGTACCTCGACGATGATCGGCAGTTCCTCACCCGGCTGTAGCGGCGTCTCTGGCCGGCGCGCGGGCGGCAGATATTCAGGCGGATCGAATCGTCGCACGCCAAGCACCTGGTTGCTTGTGTCGTAGAGCCGCAGCTCCAGAATCGGCAGTTCCACGGGCGTGGCGATGCGGTTGCGCAGGACTGCGCTGATGATGACGGCATCGGGTAGCGAGGGGTGTGGATGCAGGTCCCGGGCGACCAGGGTGATGGCTTCCTGGGGCGCGACGGGTGCCGCTGCATCCGCCCGCGACAGCCGGCCGGGCAAGTCGATCAGCCAGCTCAACTGCACCGCCAGGGCCAGTAAAAGCACGCCGGCGGCTGCCATCCAGGCTCTGGGACGCGGTGCCGGGAGAATTTGCATCGGCTCGGTGCCGGCAGAGCCGGTCTCCTCGGGCTCTGGCTCCGGCGCTGCTGACGGTTCGGGGCGTTCATCGAGCCCGGGGATTTCATGCTGCAGAAAAACCCGGTGGGCCAGCAGCGGCGGCATCCCGGCCCCTTGCAGCGGCTGTTGGTCTTGTTCCGGACGCTGCTCGAACAGAAAGGCCAGCGAGTTGAAGGTCTTGCCGCAATTGCTGCAGCGAACCACCCCGGCGGCTTCGGCCAGTTCCTGCACCTGCAGCTCGTAGGTGGCGTCGCAGGCCGGGCAGCGGGTGTAGACCGGCATGTCAGTCCTGTTTTTCGGTCAGCTCTCGAAACCGTTCGATCTCTGCATCGAAGCCGGCGTCCACGGCCAGCATGCGCTCGTCGATTTCATTGATGGCGGTGCGCAGCCGGCGGATTTCGGCCTGGGCCTCGGTGATGGCCTCCTCCAGCGCCGGCGAGAGCGGTTCGTCGGCGCGATTGCGCCGGCCGGCACGCGCGACCATGTCTTCAAAGCGCTCGCGCGAGAGTTCAAGCGATCGTTCCAGGGTGTTGCGCTGGGTTTGCAGGCTGTCGAGCCGCGACTGCCGGGTGGCTTCGATATCGTCAACGCTGCGGTAGCTGGCCAGCAGCCTGCGATCGATCAGCGCCTGGCTGGCGCGCAGGGTCTCCAGCTCAGCCTGTTCGGCCTGCCGTTCGGCTTCGGCGGCACGCTCTTCGTCGGTCATCGCCGGCGCGACTCGATCCAGCACCCGTCCGTCCGGGGCCAGGCGCTCGTAACCGCGGTGTCTATGTTCCCGGGGCACGGCATGACCGTAATGAACACGTCCGTCTTCATCGGTCCACCGGAACACGCTCTGGGCCAGGGCGATCTCAGCCAGCAGCCAACCGCAAATCAGCAACGTAATCAAGCGATGCATGTCGGTACGACTCCAAAGCGGCGACGGTATTCGAGCATGTCCTCGTAAGAGGCCTGGTCTGAAGCGTGTTCTTGCAGCCAGCTGACCAGATCGTCCAGCCCCGCCAGGCTGACGACCTCCAGCCCGTCATCGCGCAAGACCTGGACGGCTGAGCGGCTGTCCCGGCCGCGCTCCTGTCGATCCAGCGCCACCGCAAGTGCGACCGGCTGGGCGCCGGCCGCGCGGATCAGGTCCAGGGATTCGGCTACTGCCGTGCCGGCCGAGATGACGTCATCGACCAGCAGCACGCGGCCGCACAACGGGGCGCCAACGGTCAGACCGCCCTCGCCGTGGCCCTTGGCCTCCTTGCGGTTGTAGGCGAAGCCGGCGTTGATGTCGTGGCGGCGGGAGAGCTGATCCGCGACCGTCGCCGCCAGCGGAATGCCCTTGTAGGCGGGGCCGAAAACAAGGTCGAACTCGACCTCGCTGGCGACAATGGCATCGGCGTAGCATTGTGCCAGCAGGTGCAGACTACGACCGTCGCAAAAGGCGCCGGCGTTGAAGAAGTACGGGCTGACGCGCCCCGATTTGAGGGTGAAGCGTCCGAATCTCAGCGCCTGGTATTCCAGCGCCAGCTCCAGGAATTGTCGTGTCCAGGCCGGGATCATGCTTCGCATTCTAGCGGCTGAGGGCCGTCGGGTTCCAATCATCGCTGCTCCCACCGTGCTGATCTTCGACGGCCAGG
>JBMCIV010000254.1:0-2947 GCA_048616735.1 Wenzhouxiangella sp.
GCCGAGGTGGACGGCGTTGCCGTGGGCGTCGGCCAGCACCTGGACCTCGATGTGGCGCGGGTTGGTCAGGTATTTTTCCATGTAGACCGTATCGTCACCGAACGCGGCGCGGGCTTCCTGGCGGGTCAGGCCGATCGCCCTGACCAGGTCATCGGCCTGTTCGACCACCCGCATGCCGCGACCGCCGCCGCCAGCGGCTGCCTTGATCAACACCGGATAGCGAATGTCACCGGCCAGGCGCAGCGAGCGGTGATCGTCGTCGTCGAGCGGACCGTTGGACCCTGGGACACAGGGCACGCCGGCATGGCGCATGGCGTTGATCGCCGAAACCTTGTCGCCCATCAGTCGGATGGTTTCGGCCCGCGGACCGATGAATACGAATCCAGACTCTTCAACGCGTTCGGCGAAATCGGCGTTTTCGGCCAGAAAACCGTAGCCGGGATGGACGGCCTCGGCGTCGGTGACCTCCATGGCCGCGATCAGGGCCGGAACGTTGAGATAGCTGTCCGCGGCCGGCGGCGGGCCGATGCAGACCGATTCATCGGCCATCCCCACGTGCTTGAGGTTTCGATCGACCGTCGAGTGGGCTGCCACGGTCCGGATATCCATCGCCTGGCAGGCTCTGAGAATCCGCAGCGCGATCTCGCCCCGGTTCGCGATCAGAATTTTTTTAAATGGCGCCATGTTGTGCCTCGCCTCTAGCGCCTGCGGATGACAAACAGGGGCTCGTCGAACTCCACCGGCTGGCCGTCCTCGACCAAGACCGCGACCACTTCGCCGGCCAGCTCGGCCTCGATCTGGTTGAACATCTTCATGGCCTCGACCAGGCACAGGGTGTCGCCCACCGAAACCTTGCTGCCGACCTTGACGAAAGGCGGCGTTTCCGGATTCGGGGAGGAGTAGAACGTCCCGACCATCGGGGAGCGCACCTGCTCTCCTTCAGGCAGCGCCGGCTCGCCGGATTCGCTTTCGGCCGCAGGCGGCGGATTCGGCGCCGCAGCCGGCGCGCTGGACACGAGGGGGGCGGCGACCGGACCCGGAGCGGAACCGGAATGGCGAATCAGGCGCACGGATTCCTCGCCTTCGTGAATCTCGATTTCGCTGAGCTGGGATTCCTCGAGCAGTTCGATCAGTTTCTTGATTTTTCTCAAATCCATCGGTTTCTCACTTTCCGGTGGGCGCGGTTTGTTTAAGACTTCGCGTCGAGGCGGTTCAGGACGGCCTGCAGGGCCAGCAGGTAAGAATCGGAGCCGAACCCGGAAATTCTTCCGCAAGCCAGATCGGCCAGATAGGAGTGATGGCGAAACGGCTCGCGACGCTCGGGATTGCTCAGGTGGACTTCGATAAACGGCACGCCCACGGCAGCCAGCGCATCACGCAGAACGACCGACGTGTGGGTCAGCCCCGCCGGATTGATGATAATCCAGTCCGTGCCGTCGGCGCCGGCGGCGTGGATACGCTCGATCAGCTCATGCTCGGCGTTCGACTGGAAGCACGCCAGCGCCACATCGCAGCTCTGGGCGAAACCGGCCAGCTGGGCATTGATCTCTTCCAGGCTGATTCGACCGTAGATTTCCGGCTCGCGCCGTCCGAGCAGATCGAGATTCGGGCCGTGTATTACCAGTACGCTGGTCACCTTGACTCCGGGTAAGACGAAGATGGAGGAGTGTGCCCGAAACTAAAGAAGATGTCCACACGTTCGCTGCCGTATGGCGCGTTTTATCGGTTTTTTAGCGGCACGATTTGCCGCTAAGGACGCCTACAGCCACGCCTCCAGGGCGGCGTCCAGCTGCTCGGCGCTGACCTCGCCCAGATGCTGCCAGCGGATCACGCCGGCTCGATCCACCAACACCGTGTACGGCAGCGCGCCGGCGCTATTACCCCAGGCGCGCTGGGTCGCCAAGACGTCGGCGTTTCCGGCCGCGATGGGATACTGGATATCGAGCTCGGTCACGAACTCGCGCACCGCCGCCAGATCATCGATGGCCAGACCGACCACGGCCAGATCTGGCGCGTAGCGATCGCTGGCGGCCTGCAGTACCGGCATCTCACGCCGGCACGGAGCACACCAGGTGGCCCAGAAATTGACCAGCATGAGCCGGTCGGCAAAGTCTTTCGCATCGACCCACTCTCCGTCCACGCCACCGTGGCGAAACCCGGGGTGCGGGTCGCCGACCGAAGCCCCTTCGATCCCCGGCGCGCTCGGCGCCGGCCGCGACAGCCAGGCGAAGGCGCCGCCCAGCGCCAGGCCGATCAGCGCGGCAGCGATGTAGAGCCACAGCATTCGCCTCATGCGCCGCGCGCCTCGTCAAGCAGACCGGCCAGCCGAGCGGCCGGAAGGAATCCATAGGTCCGCAGACCGGAAAGTTCCTGGCCGCCGGCGAAAAACAGGTAGGCCGGCGGCCCGATCAGGCCGAAATGCTCCAGGATCTCGCGATCGGCGTCGGTGTAGTCGGTGACGTCGACTTTCAGGATGGTCATTTGGGCAAAGCGCTCTTGCACCTCCGGCTCGGGGAAGGTACGTCGCTCCATGCGCCGGCAGTCCACGCACCACTCGGCGGTAAAACTAAGAAACACCGCGCCGGGGGCGGCGGCGACCGCCGACTCCAGCGCGTCCAGGGTGTCGACCTGGCGAAACGCCACCGCTTCGCTCGACTCCACCCCGGCCCCGCCGCGCACGTGGCCGAGCGGCCGCATCCAGTCATCGCCACCCGACAGCGCGCCGATGATCTGGGCCGCGCCGAACAGCAGCAAAATCACGCCCAGCGCCTGCCACAGCTTGCGCCAGCCGCCGATGTCGGGCGGCAGGCGCGTCAGGGCGCCCAGGTAAACCGCGCTGGCCACCGCCAGCGCGCCCCACATCAGCATGACCGCCGGCGGCGGCACCACGCGCTCGAGCATCCAGATGGCCAGCGCCAGCAGCCCGACCCCGAACACCGCCTTGACC
>JBMCIV010000255.1:0-2940 GCA_048616735.1 Wenzhouxiangella sp.
GGTCTGGTGGCTGGACCGGGAGGCCGGTCAGCGCTTTGCCGACCGTCAGTGGACCCAGGCCAGCCGGGTCTATGCCCGCCCGCTCGAGCTCTATCCCGGACGGTTACTGGATGCACAGCGCCTCGTGCGGGAACTCGAGGCGATCGGCCTGCGCGCGGGTGATCCGGTCGCGGTCGGCCGGTTCCGCCGGCAAGGCGATCAGGTCGAGGCCCATGTGCCGGGGTTCGTATTTGGCGATGATCGGCAGCAGGCCCAGCGCGTCCGTGTGCGATTCGATGGTGATCAAGTCGAGGCGGTAGAGGCCGGGCGTGGTGCCGCAGCGCTGGTGCGTCTGCCGCCGGCCGAGCTGGGCAGCCTGCTGCCGCTGGACGAGCGCGACCGCACCCTGGTGGCCCTGGCCGAGTTCCCGCCGCTGTTGATCAGCGGCATCCAGGCGGTCGAAGACCGGCAGTTTGCCCACCATGTCGGTCTCGATCCGCGCGGCCTGCTGCGCGCGGCCTGGACCAACCTGCGCCGTGGCGAGGTTGTTCAGGGGGGGTCGACCATCACCCAGCAGCTGGTCAAGAATCTGTTTCTGACTCCAGAGCGCAGCCTGCTGCGCAAATTCAGCGAGGCGGTCATGGCCATCTCGCTGGAGCGACGCTTCGGCAAGGCGGCCATTCTCGAGGCCTATCTCAACGAGGTCTACCTGGGCCAGGCCGGTGGACGCGCGATTCACGGTTTCGGGCGGGCGGCAGAGCATTACTTCGGTCTGCCGGTCCAGGCCCTGGCCACCGAACAGATCGCGTTGCTGGTCGGGATGGTGCGCGGAGCGTCGTGGTATCACCCACGGCGGAATCCCCAAAGGGCAAAGGCTCGGCGCGACCGGGTCATCGACATGTTCCACGAAACCGGCCTGATCGACGAGCGCGAGTGGCGCCGGGCGCGATCATCGGCGCTTGAGCTGGGGGCGGCGCGTGGCGGTGGAGGCCGCCGCCATGATGGTTTTCTCGACCTGGTCGCGCGCCAGCTGCGGCGCGATTACCGCGATCGGGACCTGCGCGGCACCGGCTTGCGCATTTTCACCACGCTCGATCCGTTCGCCCAGCAAGAGGCCGAGCGCGCCCTCGAGCGGGGGCTGGCCCAGGTCGAGCGGCCGGACGACGCGCTGCAGGGTGCGGTGGTGCTGGTCGAGCCGGCCTCCGGCGAAATCCGGGCGCTGGTCGGCGATCGCGCCCGCGGACGCTCTGGCTTCAACCGCGCCCTGGACGCGCGCCGGCCGGTCGGTTCGGTGATCAAGCCCTTCATCTATCTGCTGGCCCTGGCCCAGCCGGATCGCTGGCACCTGGCCTCTACCCTGCTCGATGCGCCGCTGTCGGTGCCGGTGCCCGGGCAGGCGTCGTGGCGGCCTCAGAATATCGACCAGGTCAGCCACGGCGAGGTCGCGCTGATGGACGCGCTGGCGCGTTCGTTCAACCAGGCCACCGTGGCGCTGGGGCTGGAGCTCGGCCTGCCGGCTTTATTTGGATTGCTGGAGCAGCTGGGCGTGTCTCGCCCCGACCAGGCCCACCCGTCGGCCTTTCTTGGTGCCATCGAGCTGACCCCGCTGCAGGTGGCGCAGTTGTACCAGCCGCTGGCGGCCGAAGGCTACAGCACGCCGCTGCGGGCCATCAACCAGGTGCTCGATCGCAACGGCCAGGAAATCGGCCGCTACGGCCGGCGCCTGCGCCCGGTGCGCGAACGCGAGGCGTTGGCCCTGCTGGATTTTGCCCTGCGTCACGCCGTCACCGACGGCACCGCGCGCAGCCTGGCCTGGCGGCTGCCGGAGGATCCCGGCGTGCGCGGCAAGACCGGCACCAGCAACGACCGTCGCGACGCCTGGTTTGTCGGCTACACCGACGATTGGCTGGGGGTGGTCTGGGCCGGCCGCGACGATAACGCCCCGGCCGGCGTCAGCGGCTCGGCGACGGCCCTGCCGGTCTGGGCCGAGCTGTTCGGGCGCCTGCCGCTGCGCACCGTTCGGCGCAGCTGGCCGGAGACCATCGAGTGGTTCTGGATCGACTGGCCCTCGCCCCGGCTGGCGTCGGAGAACTGCCCCAACGCGCTGGCCGTGCCGTTTGCCGCCGGCAGCCAGCCGGCGGCGCTGTCGCCGTGCATCGAGCCGGCGGCCGATGCGCCCAGGCGCTGGTTCCGGCGGCGCTAGAATGAAGCCTGTTGAAAAGCTGTGCGCATCCATGTTGAACCTTCGTTACCCACTTCTGGTGCTGCTGTCTTCACTCGTGGTCGGCTGCGCCACCCAGGCTCCGGCGCCGGTCGACGAGCGGATCGCGGCCGAGCAGGTGCGAGCCCCGGCCGCGTCCGAAGCGCGCGGCCTGCAGGTCTTTGCGCTGCGCAATCCCGCCGTGGCCGAGCTCAGCGAGGCCGCGCTGCAGGCTGAAAACGACGGCGACCTGGGCCGAGCGGCGATGCTGCTCGAGCGCGCCCTGCGCATCGAGCCGCGCGATCCGGAACTGCTCCAGCAGATGGCCGAGCTGCGTCTGGATCAGGGCCAGTGGGCGCAGGCCGAGGGACTGGCGCGACGCTCATTCGATGTGGGCCCCCGGGTCGGCGAGCTGTGCCAGCGCAACTGGCGCACGATCGCCGTGGCGCTGGAGCGCCAGCAGAACCCGCAGGCCGCCGGCGAGGCCAGTCGGCGGGTGCAGGCCTGCCAGGTCGAGGCGCCGCCGCGCCTGTGATGTGGGCATGAGTGATTGCGGCAGCGCGCTGGCGGCTGTTTTCGGGACCGACGGCGCGCTCGGCCGAGCGCTGCCGGGTTTCCGGCCGCGGCCCGGGCAACAGGCGCTCGCCCTGGCGATTGCCGAGTGCCTGGACGCCGGCACCGACCTGGTCGCCGAGGCCGCGACCGGTACCGGCAAGACCATGGCCTACCTGGTGCCGGTGCTGCTGCGCGATGCCCGCGTG
>JBMCIV010000256.1:0-2926 GCA_048616735.1 Wenzhouxiangella sp.
GTGACCGCGCCCGTGCGAGCCGACTGTTGCGTGTACCCAGCCTGCCGGATCAGGTGGCCGGCAATGACACGGTAGACGATGCCGAGCACCCGGCCAATCAGGACGGGGCTTGCTTGTTGTTTGCATCATTGGCTTATGACGCTTCCTTGAGAGCAACTCCGCGCAATCTACTGCAGTACACCCCATCAATCTGCGTTAATCTGCGTCCCATCCGCGCTTCCAAAAAACCTTCAAGCCCAAATTTAGGCCCATGGCCGACAAGTCCACCCAGCACACGCCCCTGATGCAGCAGTACCTGCGGATCAAGTCCGACTATCCGGACATCCTGCTGTTTTTTCGCATGGGCGATTTCTACGAGCTGTTTTACGACGACGCCCGTAGAGCGGCCAAGCTGCTCGACATCACCCTGACCACGCGCGGCCAGTCGGCCGGCCAGCCCATTCCCATGGCCGGGGTGCCCTACCACGCCGTCGACGGCTATCTCGCCCGGCTCATCAGGAAAGGCGAGTCGATCGCCATCTGCGAACAGATCGGCGACCCGAACGAGGCCAAGGGGCCGGTCGAGCGCAAGGTGGTGCGCATCGTCACCCCCGGCACGGTGACCGAGGAAGCGCTGCTCGACGACCGCCAGGACCGCCTGCTCGCGGCCATCGCACCGGCCAAAAAGGGCTTTGGCCTGGCCTGGCTGGACGTGGCCGGCGGGCGGCTGCGCTTTGCCGAACCGACCGATGCCCAGGAACTGGGCGCGGAGCTCGAGCGCCTGCGCCCGGCCGAAATCCTGTTTCCCGAGGACTTCGCCCTGCCCGTCTCCGGGCTGGTCGCCGCGCTGCGCCCGACCCCGCCCTGGCATTTCGACGCCCGCAACGGCGAGCGCGAGCTGTGCCGGCAGCTGCAGGTCCAGGACCTCTCCGGATTCGGCGTTGAGCAGCGCGGGCCGGGCCTGGCCGCGGCCGGCGCCTTGCTGAACTATGCCGGCGAAATGCTGGCCGGTGAGCTGAGCCACCTGACCGGGGTGCGCGCCGTCCAGGCCAGTGAGCACCTGGTGCTCGATGCCGCCACCCGCCGTCACCTGGAAATCGACGTCCATCCTGACGGGCGCAGCGAGCACACCCTGGTCGGGCTGATGGACGCCACGGTCACGCCCATGGGCAGCCGCAAGCTCAAGCGCTGGATCACCCACCCGCTGCGCGATCATGCCCGCCTTGACGCGCGTCTCGAAGCGGTCGCCACCCTGCTCGACCAGCACGCCCATCCGGGGCTGAGCGACCTGTTGTCCGGCATCGGGGACCTGGAACGGGTCTTGACCCGGATCGCGCTCAAGACCGCGCGCCCGCGCGACCTGGCGACCCTGCGCGAGGGGCTCGCCCGCCTGCCCCGCCTGAACGAAACCCTGGACGGCTTCACCGCGCCGATGCTGCGCGCGCTGGCCGAGAGCCTGCTGCCCTGCCCCGAGCTGCTCGGCCTGCTCAGCGCCGCGATCGTCGAACAGCCGCCGATGATCATCCGCGACGGCGGCGTGATCGCCGAAGGCTTCGATGCCGAGCTCGACGAACTGCGCGATCTGAGCCGCAACGCCGGCGACTTCCTGCTCCGCTACGAAGAACAGGAAAAGGCCCGCACCGGCATCGCCACGCTGAAAGTGGGCTACAACCGCGTCCACGGCTACTACATCGAAGTCTCCAGGGCCCAGGCCGACAAGGTGCCGACCGAGTACAGCCGCCGCCAGACGCTCAAAAACGCCGAACGCTACATCACCGAGGAACTGAAAGCCTTCGAGGACAAGGTGCTCTCGGCGCGCGAGCGCGCGCTCGGCCGCGAAAAAGCGCTCTACGAGAGCCTGGTCGAGGAACTGGCCGGCCACCACCGTCACCTGGCCGGGCTGGCCTCGGGCCTGGCCACGCTGGACGTGCTGGTGGCTTTCGCCGAACGCGCCGAGACGCTCAACTTCGCCCGGGCGCGGCTCGACCAACAGCCGGGACTTGAAATCACCGACGGCCGCCACCCGGTGGTCGAGCGGGTCCAGGACGATGCCTTCGTGCCCAACGACTGTCGCCTGGATCCCGACCGGCGCATGCTGGTCGTCACCGGCCCCAACATGGGCGGCAAGTCCACCTACATGCGCCAGGCCGCCCTGATCGTGATCCTGGCCCACGCCGGCAGCTTCGTTCCGGCCGGACAGGCCCGCATTGGTCCGATCGATCGCATTTTCTCGCGCATCGGCGCCGGCGACGACCTGACCCGGGGCCGCTCGACCTTCATGGTCGAGATGGTCGAGACCGCCAACATCCTCCACAACGCGACCGATCGGTCGCTGGTGCTGATGGACGAAATCGGCCGCGGCACATCCACCTTCGACGGCCTGGCCCTGGCCTGGGCCGTCGCCACCGAACTGGCCCTGAACATCCGCGCCCTGACCCTGTTTGCCACCCATTACTTCGAACTCACGCGCCTGGCCGAAGACCACGAGGGCATCAGTAATGTGCACCTGGAAGCGCGCGAGCACGGCGAGCGCATCGTGTTCCTGCACTCGGTGCGCGAAGGCCCGGCCAGCCAGTCTTACGGCCTCCAGGTGGCCCGACTGGCCGGCGTGCCGAAGCCGGTCATCACCCAGGCCCGCAAGCATTTGAACCGGCTGGAAAACGACGCCGGGCGCGCGGCCTCGCCGCAGCTGGGGCTGTTCGACCGTCCAGCGGTCAAGCAGGAAAGCGCACCTGATGCGCTACGCGACATGCTGGCCGAGATCGACCCGGATGAACTCAGCCCGCGCGAGGCGCTGGACATTCTGTACCGGGTCAAAAACATCAGCCGCCAGTCCTGAGCGGTTCAGTTCATCTTCTCGTCATCGGTCATCCGCAGGCCCTGCTCATGGACCAGGCGGTAGGCGACGTAGTACTTGTAGATGTTGGCAACATAGCGCACGGTCTCG
>JBMCIV010000257.1:0-2924 GCA_048616735.1 Wenzhouxiangella sp.
GCCGAAGACTGCCGCTTCGTGGAAGACCCCGTGCCTCAGGGTTCGGTCAACCTGATGCGGGTCAGCGGGCAGTGGACGGCCGCACCGTGGCTGGACTTCAACGTCGGCGCGTTTTCTGCTCGCTCCGACGACGTCGATGCGCTGCCGGCGGCAGAGACCATTCTGTTCCCCGGCGCCGATCCCTTGTCGGGGCTGCGGACCGGCGAGGGGCTGGACGCCGGCGTCAGCTTCGGGATCGCCAACGAAAAGGTCGGGGATTTCCTGATCGGATTGCAGGTGGCCCGTTACCGCCAGCGCATGAGCCTGCTCGATCTTGGCCTTGACCCGCAGGGGCTCGGCGGGCTGTCGGGCGGTGATCTGGAGCGCTATGCCAACAGCGCCCAGCTGGCCGTTGGCTGGCGGCGCGGCCGGTTCAGCGGCGATCTGCTGGGCCAGGCGCGCGATGTGCCGGTGTGGCTGGCGCCCGGCCAATACGGCCAGGCGGTCCTGAATTCATTCGATCTGGAATTTTCCTGGCGCGCCGTTCGCAGCGCCTCGATTTCCATTGGCGTTAGCAACGTGCTCGACGCGGCGCCGCGCGGCGACGAGCCGGCGCTTGACCCTGTGCTGGAAGATCCGATGGAGCAGATCTACGGGCGCATTCCCTACGTTCGCTACAAGCATGACCTGTAAACCGACCTGACCATGAGTTCCCACACCGCTGTAAGGCTTGCGGCCTTGGCGCTGGCGCTGATCGTGCCGCTGGCCCAGGCCAACGACTTCTCCACCTTGGAAGAGCGCATGACCGGCCGGGAATTCCGCGATGCCGGCCTGCACAAACTGACTGAACAAGAACTGGAAAATCTCAATCGATGGATCCAGCTGCGTTCGCTGGCCGAAGGCGAACTTCCCGATTGGGCTGACGGCGCGCCGGCGCGCTCGACAGACCCGGACGCCGAAGCCGCGGCCGGTACAGCCGCCTCAGGCGATGACCGGGGCTTGCCGGGCGGGGAGCGGACCGAGATCAACAGCCGGCTGGTCGGCAATTTCAGCGGCTGGAGCGGAGACGATACGTTCGAGCTGGAAAACGGCATGGTCTGGCAGCAGGCCGAGGCCGGAACGTACTCGGTCTCGACGCTGGAAAATCCGCAGGTTCGGATCCGGCCCGGGATGTTCGGGTCCTGGCAGCTGCAGGTCGAGGGCTATAATCGCCGGCTTCGCGTTCGGCGCGTTCGCTAGCAGGCCTGAAGCCGCCTGAAGGGTCAATCCTGCTCCGGCGGCGGGCGGTTGCGCGGCAGCCTAAGCCAGAACAGCCAGCCTCGCCCCACCGAATACATCACCACCCCGACCGGCAGCGCGATCAGCGCAGCCACCGGCGGTGGAAAAAACCAGCCCTGGGGCGGTGCGCCCCACCACCAGATCGCCCCGAACACCAGCATCGCCAGCGCCAGGTAGGTGGTATTGGCGGCGCGATCGGCGTGCCGCTGCCAGCGATTGCGTGCCAGGCGGTTGCGATCGCGGGCCGAGAGTTTTCCCACCGGCGTATCGCAGTGCGGGCAGGTCTTGGCCAGCGAAGACATGCGCTGGCCACAGTTGGGACATCGAACAATAGCCATGCCTATAGCCTAGCACAGGACGGGCACCGCTTGCTGGACGGGGGACGATTAAGCGGCCGGCGCGGAGCGCTCCAGGTCCGGAAAGAACTCGACCGTCACGGCTAGGCCACCGCCGCTGCGATTGCGAAAGCGCAGGCGCCAGCCATACAGGTCGCACAGGCGTTTGACGATCGACAGACCCAGGCCCGATCCTTTAGATCCGGCTGTCTGGCGGCCGCGAAAATGGCGGTCGAAGACGTGCGGCAGCTCCTCCTCGGCGATGCCCGGGCCGGTATCGAGGATCCGGACCTGCCCCTGTTCGACTTCGACCCGCACTTCACCCTCGGCGGTATAGCGCACGGCGTTGCCGATCAGGTTGCCGAGGACGACGGCGATGACCGCTTCCGGGGCAATCACGTTCAGGGGTTTTCCGCCGGCCAGCGAGATGACCAAAGGCCGTTCCCCGATCAGCGGCCGATAATTGGCCACGACCTGCTCGGCAATCTTGCCGACATCCTGCCCCTCTGGGTCACCGCCGCGATCGCGGGCGGCGCGAACCAGGTGCAGCAAGGCGGTGGTGATGTCGGTGGACTGGCGCGCCGCCCGGGCGATGCGCAGCAGGCGTTCGCGGTTGCGCTCGGACAGATCGGGCTGGGTGAGCATCAGCTCCGTCGCCCCGGAAATAACCGCCAGGGGCGTGCGCAGCTCGTGCGAGACATCGGCGTTGAAGGCCTGGTCGCGCTCGACCAGCTCGTGCAGGCGCGCGGCATAGGCATCCAGCGCGGCCGCGAGCTGACCGACTTCGTCATCCGGGAAGTACTGCTTCAGCGAGGCCGGCGGCGCATGCTCATCCAGTGATTCCAGCCGTCGCGCCAGTTCCGTGACCGGGGCCAGTACCCGCCCGGAAGACCAGATTCCCAGCGCCAGCGACAGCAGCGAGAAAAACACCACCACCGCGATAAGCGCCCAGACCAGGCGCCGCAGCAGTTCCCGGTTTTCCGATACGTCGTAGGTCAGGAAGACCCAGAAATCCTCGTCCTTGCGCACCGCGGCCTTGTAGTGGGCTGCCTCGGTGCGCACGTCGTGTACGCCGCTGGGCAGGGCGCGAAAGGGCTCGGGCACGATGTCGGCGCGATCGGGGCGGGTGACGTAACCCTGCAGGCGGGTGTAGAACGGCTCGACCAGGGTCGGATCGCGGCGCAGGTCGCTGATGTACTGGTCGACCTCATCGGCCAGCGTGTTGGCGATCAGCGCGTCCTCGAGCCAGTTTTGCAAAAACAGCGCCGCGATCGCGAACAGCACGCTCAGCAGCGTGCCGAAAACCAGGAACGAAACGATCAGCCGGCTTCT
>JBMCIV010000258.1:0-2872 GCA_048616735.1 Wenzhouxiangella sp.
TGGTCAGGCCGAAGCAGGGAATCTCGCGGCCGTCGGCCAGGCGCGGCAGGTAATGATCTTTCTGCGCCTTGGTGCCGTAGTGCAGCAGCAGTTCGGCTGGCCCAAGCGAGTTGGGCACCGCGATCACCGAGCCCAGCGTTGAGCTGACCCCGGCGACTTTTTCCAGCACCGCCCGGTGGGCGACGGCGGAAAAGCCCAGCCCGCCGTATTCCTTGGGGATGATCATGCCGAAAAAGCCGTGTTTCTTGAGGTGCTCCCAGACCGCTTCGGGCAGGTCGGCCCGGTAGTGGCTGATTTCCCATTCGTCGGTCATGTCGCACAGCTGCTCGACCGGGCCGTCGAGAAAAGCCTGTTCTTCCACGGTAAGCTCGTGCAGCGGCTTTTTGATCAGCCGCTGCCAGCGCGGCCGGCCGCTAAACAGCTCGCCCTCGAAGCCGACCGTACCGGCCTCCAGCGCCACGCGCTCGGTCTCCGAGATCTGCGGCACCATGCCGGCAAAGGCCTTGAGCATCGGCCGGGTCAGGTATTCCCGCCGCCACGGCCGGTGGTTCATGGCCACCGCCACCGGCAAAAAGACCAGCCAGGACAGCGTCAGCACAATCCAGCCCGGCTGTCCGGCCAGGGTAAAGGCCAGCAGCACGGCGCCGATCGCGCCGGTCCAGACGGGTACTCGGGTCTTGAAAAAAGCGCAGGTCAGCGCGGTCGCCAGCACGACGGCGAAAAACAGCACAGTGGTCATGACGAATTGGCTCCTTGCTCTGCCTGGCGCCGCAAAAACGGCGTGATGGCAGACAGAAAATGATCGTTGGCGTCGCCGGCCACCATGTGGGCGGCGTCATTGACCTCGACCGTTTCGGCGTGCGGGGCGAGCTTGCGGAACTCCGAAATGTGCTCCGCGCCGATGAGTTCGCTCATGCCGCCGGCGATCAGCAGGGTCGGGATCTTGAGCCTGCGGCTGGCCGACTGCAGGCGCGACTGCAGGTTCGATGACTTTTCGGCCAGCGCCAGCATGGCCGGATCCCAGTGCCAGTACCAGCGCCCGTTGCGGGCCTGGCGCAGGTTGCGGTTCAGGCCGGTGCTGCGGGTGTTGCGGCGTCGGTGCGGCAGGAAAGCGCGCACCGCCTCCTTGGCCTCTTCCAGAGAGCCGAAACCGTCGGGATTCTGGCGCATGAACGCCAGCATGGCCGCCACGCCGCGCTCGTCCCAGCGCGGGGCGATGTCGACCAGCACCATGGCACGCAGGTCGACCTTGGGCTTTTCCGAGTGGGCCAACAAAGCGGTCAAGCCGCCCATCGAGGCGCCGATGACGATCGGCGTGTTGGGCAGCGAATCGCAGACCCGCCGGAAATCCTCGACGAAGTGTTCGAAATCATACTCGCCGCTGGGGGCGCGGTCGCTCTCGCCGTGGCCGCGGGCGTCGTAGCTGACCGCCTGCCAGCCCGCGGCCGCCAGCTGCCACCCGGTGGCCTCCCAGGCATACTGGGTCTGGCCGAAACCGTGGGCCATGAGCACGCACGGGGCGCGATCGTCGCCGTAGTAGCGAAGGTGGAGACGAATGCCGTCATCGGTCCAGATCTGACGGCGGCGAATCTCGTTGTGAAGTTTGCGCACTGCTTCCATACGCTTCAGTATGGGGTTAGCCTTCATGTGAGTCAATGTCCTTCAATGGCGGAGACCGGGACGCTTTTCAAGCCATTGCGCCGGTCACGGGAAAGATCAGCTACCATCTTTTCATGAGCAAAGACGCGACTGCAAGAAAGACTCCACTCGACAGGGTCTCATTGACGCCTGAAGACTGGGAGAAGGCCGCCCTGTCGCTGATTGCCGACAAGGGCGTGGCCGCTTTGGCCGTGGAGCCGCTGGCCCGGCGGCTGCAGATCACCAAGGGCAGCTTCTACTGGCATTTCCCCGGGCGCGACGAGCTGTTGAGCAGCGCGCTCAAGCGCTGGGAGCAGCAGGATGCCGATCACCTGGAACGTTCTCTGGCCGCCGATGAAAACCCGGCCGAACGGCTGGCGCGCTTTGTCTGGCGCACGACCCGCCAGACCCTGACCCACCGGGTTTACCTGGCGCTGTGCGCGCTGCCCGACGACGTCCGCATCGGCCCCGTGCTCAAGCGCGTGACCGCGCGCCGCATCGAGTACCTGGCCGCCGCTTTCGCCCAGCTCGGATTGGCCTCGGAAGCCGCCCAGCGCAGGGCGACGCTGCTGTACTCGGGTTATGTGGGCTACCTGCAGCTGCAGGCTCAAAAAGTGGTTCCCGAGCGCGACGAGCCGGCTTTCGACGCCTACGTCGAGCACGTCATCGACAGTCTGGTAACCCCCCGGGCCTGAAGCCCGGCGACGGTCTCAGGGCCGATGCGGCAGGGACAGATACGCGTGGCTTTGCATTTCGATCAGGCGCGAGACCGTGCGCTCAAAAGGCTGCGCGAGACGAGTGCCCGAGTAAACCTGGTCGATCGGAACGGCAGCGGCGACGATCAGTTTCACGGCCCGGTCGTAACACTCGTCGACCAGATGGATAAAGCGTCGAGCGGCATCATTGTCGATTTCGCCCAGCGCCGGCACGTCCTGAATGATCAGGGTCGAAAAGCGCTTGCTCAGTTCGATATAGTCGGCGCTGGATCGATGTCCGCGGCACAGGGTATCGAAGTCAAACCAGACCACCGAGCCCGCGCGGCGCCGGGCCGCAACGTCGCGGCCCCGAATCCGAAGCGGCGTTTTCTGAACGCGTTCGCCTACGGCCAGCGCCTCGAACTCGGCGTGCAGTTCGGCCACCTGGGCATCCGTCTGGGGGCTCAACCAGGTCGGGTGGCGCGCAAGCTCGCGCAGGCGGAAATCTTCGGCCGCCTCGAGGGCAACGACCCGGCAGT
>JBMCIV010000259.1:0-2858 GCA_048616735.1 Wenzhouxiangella sp.
GGCGGCTTTGCGCCGGCGCGCGAATCCTTCAAGGTGCCGGGTGGAGCATGCGCGCGAGCTCGTCGTCGACCTGCTCGGCATCGCCCAGATTCAGCGCCAGCAAGCGGCGCAGATGGGTCATGCCTTCAAGATCGATTTCCACCCAGCAGGCTCCAAGCCGCGTGGCCGAGGAAAAGGCAACCTCCAGCGCCATGCTCATGCTGACCTCCGGGGCCAGGCGGATCTCGAGCTGCGCGGATTGCCCGGGCTTAAGCGCGTGCTTTTCCGGCAGGCCGCGTAACAACACCCCCTTGAGCGACAGATTTTCGACCTCGACGGCCACCGGCTCCTGCCCGGCCCAGGCGAGCCTGGCCGGGCACTCGTAGGTCACGCGCTGAAACTGTCTGCGGTCTTCGCTCATGTTCTGATCCCGATCGATTCAGGCCGTTGGATTGATTTCCCAGGAGTCGGGGGTATCGTGCGCGCCCTGCTCTCGCGACAGCCGGATGTTGAGGCCGAGATCGTTGCGCGAGTCGGCGTTTTGCAGGGCCTCCTCTTCGCTGATCCGTCCTTGCTCATAGAGCTGAAACAGCGACTGGTCGAAGGTCTGCATGCCGTGCTGCGAGCCTTCTTTCATCGCGTCTTTGATGCCGTGGACCTCGCCTTTCAAGATCAGGTCGGCGATGTAGGGGGTGCGCAGCAAGAGCTCAACGGCCGGCACGCGCTTACCGTCCACGGTCGGAATCAGCCGCTGGCTGATGATCGCCTGCAGGTGCAGCGACAGATCGACAAACAGCTGACGGTGCGCCGACTCGGGGAAGAAATTGATGATTCGATCCAGGGTCTGGTTGGAATTGTTGGCGTGCAGCGTCGACAGGCACAGATGACCGGTCTCGGCGTAGGCGACGGCGTGCTGCATGGTCTGCTGATCCCGAATCTCGCCGATGAGAATCACGTCGGGCGCCTCGCGCATGGCGTTTTTCAGCGCCACCTCGTAGCTTTTCGTATCCAGCCCCACCTCGCGCTGATCGACGATGGAGCGCTTGTGGGGATGAAGAAACTCGATCGGGTCTTCAATCGTGAGCACGTGGCCCGAGCGGTTGGTATTGCGATGGTCGATCATCGAAGCCAGCGTCGTCGACTTGCCCGAGCCGGTCGATCCCACCACCAGCACCAGCCCGCGCGGGAGCATGATCAGATCCTGGAGCTTGGCGGGCAGGTTCAGCTCCTCGATCGAAGGAATCTCGCCCTTGATATGACGGATGACCATGGCCACCGAACCGCGCTGGCGAAACACGTTGACGCGAAACCGGCCGACGCCTTCCAGCGCCAGCGCCAGGTTCATCTCCATCTCGCGCTCGAACTCGGTGCTTTGCTTGTCGTTCATGACCGAGTAGGCGAGCTGACGCGTGTCGGCCGCCGTCAGGCGCTGCTCGCCCAAAAACCGGGTTTTGCCTTCGATATTGATGCCGACCGGCGAGCCGGCACTGAAAAAGAGGTCCGAGCCACCATGTTTGATCATGGCCTGGAGAAATTTTTCTAGCGTCACACAAGAGATTCCTGAGAAGCCTGGAGCGCGGGTCGCGATCATGCCGGCCGCACCGTGAGCGCCAGTGTATCACTCCGACAACGGCGACCCCGAAAGGCGAAGGCTCCTGGCCAGGCGGCGGAAATCGTTTTTCGCCAGCTGGCCGGCGACTACGCCATACCCGGCAAGCCCTTCGCCGCGCCAGCCGATGAACCAGGGGCTGACAAACGGCTGGCGCACCAGGCTGGACCAGCCGCGGTCGCGGCGGTAGCGTAAACGCTCACCGTCCAGACGCAGGACCAGGCCGGGTTTGAGCAGTCCGAGCACGGCCCGGGCGCCGTAGACCAGCGCCCCGACAACCAGGAGGGCGGCCCAGACCAAAGCGATTCCGGAAACAACGATCGCGCCTGTCGCCAGCACAACCAGCACGGCGACCAGCGCGGCCAGCCCGGGGGCCGGTCGCAGCGCGATCTCAGGCGCTGCCGGCTGCCGTGCGTCGAACGTCATCGACAATCGCGCGCAGCGCGCTCGCCTCTGGCCGGGTGCGCCCGAGCAGCCAGTCCCAGAGCTGGTCGTCTTCAGACTCCAGCAGCATCCTGAAAGCGGCGCGCAGCTCGCTGTCGGCGCTGACCCAGCGCCGCTCCAGCCAGCGGTTCAGAAGCGCGTCGAGCTCGCGCATGCCGCGTCGGCAGCGCCACTTGAGCTCTCTGGGCACGGCATGATCGGTCACGGCACGGACATTATTTCAGTGAATCCCGTGGCGCCGGCTAGAGGCTGCGCCGGGCCAGCATCATTTTCTTGATTTCGGCTATCGCCTTGGCCGGATTGAGACCCTTGGGGCAGGTCTTGGCGCAGTTCATGATCGTGTGGCAGCGGTAGAGGCGGAACGGGTCTTCGAGGTCATCGAGACGCTCGCCGGTGGCTTCATCGCGCGAATCGACCAGCCAGCGGTAGGCCTGCAGCAAAACCGCCGGACCCAGATAGCGCTCGCCGTTCCACCAGTAGCTCGGACACGACGTCGAGCAGCAGGCGCAGAGAATGCACTCGTACAGGCCGTCGACTTTTTCCCGATCCTCGCGCGACTGCAGTCGCTCCTTGTCGGGAGGGGCCGGGCTCTGGGTGCGGATCCAGGGCTTGATCGACGCGTACTGGGCATAAAAGTGGGTCAGGTCGGGCACCAGGTCCTTGATCACCGGCATGTGCGGCAAGGGGTAGATGCGAACGTCGCCCTTGATCTCTTCGATCGCCTTGGTGCAGGCCAGGGTATTGACGCCGTCGATGTTGAACGCGCATGAGCCGCAGATTCCCTCGCGGCAGGAGCGCCGGAAGGTCAGGGTCGGGTCGATCTCGT
>JBMCIV010000260.1:0-2854 GCA_048616735.1 Wenzhouxiangella sp.
CCAGGCGCCAGCACCAGAGGTGGTAAGCCACCAGGCCGGCCACCAGCGCCAGCTTTACGTGCATCCAGCCGCCGGAGGCCAGGTGCCAGGGCTCGGCGATCAGCAGGCTCAAACCGAGGATGACCGCGGCGGCGCCGCCGATATGGGTGATCATGAGCAGCCGTCGCTGCATGATTTTGAGCAGATCGATGGTCGGCGGGCGCGGGTTTTCGGCGGCATAGACGAACAGCCGGGGAAGATAGAACAGCCCGGCAAACCAGGTCACGACGAAGATGATGTGAAACGCTTCAAGCCAGCGCATGGTCAGCTCTTTTGGATCGACAGGCGCGCATTTTCCGGCAAGCTGGCGGCGAATACAACTTGACGCTAGCGGACCGGACGCGGTATAAAAGGTCCGCACCTTACAAAAAATTTATGAAAATCCAACACCGCGGATTCTTCATCTTCACAAAGTGCGCGACTCATCCGGTTTGGGGCATGACGATTGAAGCGGCCAGTGAACGGCCGCTTTTTTTTACCCGATCGGCGGTGGTATATTGAGCACCGTTATGGTCTGTAAAAGGCATATTTCATTAGCATGACGACCGAAGCACCACCGCTCGTTTTTACCGAGGCCGCCGCCAGCAAGGTGCGGGAACTGATCCTCGAAGAGGCCAACCCGGCGCTCAATCTTCGGGTCTATATCACCGGGGGCGGCTGCTCAGGCTTTCAGTACGGGTTCACCTTCGATGAGGCCGTGGATGACGGCGACGTGGCGGTGACCCGCGACGATGTCACGCTGGTCGTCGACCCTTTAAGCTTTCAGTACCTTGAAGGCGCTGAAATCGACTACAGCGAAAGCCTGCAGGGCGCGCGATTCGTCATTCGCAACCCCAATGCAGCAACCACCTGCGGCTGCGGTTCTTCGTTCGGGATCGCCTGATTGCGGCGTGACGCGCTTGCCGCGTCTGGCGCCCGCGGCGTCAAAGTCTGAGCCGTGACCATCCTGATCGTCTTGCTGGGCCTGTTGCTCAGCCACTTGCTCCAACCGCTTGCGCGCTGGAGAAACTTCGGCTGGTTCACCACGATCCTGCATCGCGTTCGGCGACGCGCCGGCGGCCGGCCCTGGCTGCCGGCGGCTGCCGTGGTCGTCATTGCGCTGGCGTTTTCGTTCGGCGCGACCGCGCTGGCGGTGGCGCTACTGGGTGCTGTGGGCTGGTTTTTGCTGGCCCTTTTGGCGTTTATCTACACGCTCGGTCCGCGCGATCTGGATCGCGACGTCCAGTCGCTGCTGGTCGGCGGCAGCGACCCGCGCCATCTCAAGGCGCGTCGCCTGATGCGGATTCAGCGCGCTGCCGGACCGGCCGAGGCAGCCGCCGGTGTCTTCCACGCAGCCCAGGCGCGCTGGTTCGGGATCCTGTTCTGGTTCGTCGTGCTCGGTATCGCCGGGGCTTTGCTCTATCGTCTGAGCCGGCTGAGCCTGCACCTGCCGGGCCTTTCTCCCGCGCAGTCGGCCTGGCTGCTGCGCCTGCGCACGGTCCTGGACTGGCCGGTGCTGGCCCTGATGCTGGTCAGCGCCGGGCTGGGCGGCGACCTCGATCGGGTGCGCCAGGCCTGGCGGGCGCACACCGGCGATCGCTCGGTCTGGTCGATTCGCGAGGGCATCCTCGACGACGTGGCCCGATGCACGGTCGACCCGGCCGGTTCGTTCGCCGACGGGGTGACAAGTGGTCACCACATGGTCTGGCGCATGCTGTTGATCTGGCTGGTGGTGCTGAGCCTGCTGCTGCTTGCCGGCTGGCTTTCGTAATGCGCTAAGCTTTCGCCCACCTGATTTGCATTCGACCGTAAGGAAACCCTGATGCTGAAAAAACTGGTGATGCTCGCCCTGATCCTGGCGCCGGCCGGCACCGTACTGGCCGACCAGACCTGGCTGCGCTGCGGCGCGCTGGTGGATGTCGACGAAGGACGCACGCTGGGCGCCCACACCGTGGTCGTTGATAACGGCGAAATCCGCGCGATCCGCTCAGGTGCCCCCGAAGCCCCGGGCGATGTCGAGGTCCTGGACCTGTCGGAGCTGACCTGCCTGCCCGGCCTGATGGACATGCACACCCACATCACCACCCAGTCCTCGCCCGACAGCTATCTTCGCCGCTTTACTTCCAACGAGGCCGACGTCGCCCTGCGCGGGGCGCACTACGCCAAGATCACGCTGGCGGCCGGCTTCACCACCATCCGCGACCTGGGCGATGCCTACAACGCCAGCATTGCCCTGCGCGACGCTATCGATGCCGGCATGGTGCCGGGGCCGCGCATCGTCACGGCGGCCAAGTCGCTGGCGACCACCGGCGGCCACGCCGATCCGACCAACGGCCACCGGCGCGACCTGATGGGCGACCCTGGCCCGCGCGAGGGCGTGGTCAACGGCGCTGCAGACGCGCGCAAGGCCGTGCGCCAGCGCTACAAGGACGGCGCCGATCTGATCAAGATCACCGCCACCGGCGGGGTCTTGAGCGTGGCCCGCAGCGGCCAGAACCCGCAGTTCACCGAGGCCGAGGTGGCCGAGATTGTCCGGATTGCCGCCGACTACGACATGCACGTCGCGGCCCACGCCCACGGCACCGAGGGCATGCAGCGCGCCATTCGCGGCGGCGTGCATTCGATCGAGCACGGCACCTACATGGACGATGAGACCATCGCGCTGATGATCGAGCACGAGACCTGGTACGTGCCGACCGTTTCGGCCGGGCGCTTCGTGGCCAACATGGCGGCCGTGGACGGCTATTTCCCGCCCGTGGTGGCGGCCAAGGCGGCCGAGATTGGTCCGCTGATCCAGGAGACCTTTGGCCGGGCGCACACCGCCGGGGTCCGGATC
>JBMCIV010000261.1:0-2854 GCA_048616735.1 Wenzhouxiangella sp.
CCATCCCGCCCTGGAGGACGAGCTGCGTGTGCATGAGCACCTGCAGCTGCAGGCGGTCGCCGGGTTCGGTCAGCTCGATGTCGACGGCAAACGGTTGCCAGTCGAAATCCGCCGAGGGCAGCTCGACGCTGGCCCGCATCGGCCCTTCGAGCTCGCGCAGGTACAGCCCGGGCAGGCTGCGGGTGGTCAGCGTATCGGCCTTCCACCAGCCGCTGAAGCGGTAGCGCCCGGGCGGCGGGGCCGGGAAGCGCAGCAGCGGCCGTACCAGGTGGATGTTTTCGTTGCCGTCGAAGACCAGGCGCAGCGCGCCATCGGTCCCGGCCGGGCCGGACGCGACCCGCTCCAGTTGGGCCCCGGCCGGCACCCGCAGGTCCCAGCCGAAGGTGGCCAGTGCCTCCGGTGCAAACGCGAATTGCCCGCCGGGGATATCGCCCGGTGTGTAGTCGGGATCGAGTTGCTGCCACAGCGCGAGTACGGCTTGATCGTCGCCATCGGCCAGCAGGGCCTGGATGTATTCGCGCACGGCCAGGTCGTCAGGCGCGCGCGGCTGGTCCAGCCGGCGCCACACCGCCCGGGCCAGTTCGGGCTGGCTGCTGATGCGGGCGTGGCGCATGGCCTGGACCAGGTAGTCCTCGCCCGGCGGCAGAATCCGGTCGAGGCGCTGGTCGGGGTCGGGCAGCCAGCGTGAGGCAATGAACAGCGCCGAGTTGACCTGGTTGGGCTGGTCGATCAGCCACAGCCGCAGGTAGTCGGCCACCAGATCGACGTCGCCGAAGTTCTGGGCCAGGTTGGCCGCGCGCCAGCGCAGCTCGCGGTGGTTTGGCTGGATGGCAATGGCCGCTTCCAGGCGCTGGCGGCTGGGCCGGGGGTCGGGGTTGAGTTCGCGGTCGATGCGCGCGCGCAGCAGCCAGCGCCAGGGATCAAGCGGATAGCGGGTCAGCTGCCAGCCCAGCGCCTCGGCCGAAGCGACCGGATCCAGCCGCCAGCGCGCTTCCAGGCGGCCGGCCAGCTCGCGCCCGGCCAGGCCGCCCCAGGGCTGCTGCCCGGCCAGGTCCTGCAGCCGGCTGATCGGGTCCTGCTCAGCCGCCCGGCGCAGGGCGGTGTATTCGCTGGTCGCGATGCCGGCCGCAGCCAGCAGCGGCAGGGCCCACAGCAGGACCTGGGGGCTTGGGCGAACAAGACTCGGCATCGTTGTTGGGCATGGTCGCAGGTTGGATGGTCAGGATGCAGCCGTCTTGCCAAGGCGGGGTGCGTCTTCGCCGGCCGCCTCATCGTGATCGTCGTCATGGCTTTCGTAGCTGTAGTAGTACGACGAGTAGTAGGCATACTCGGGGCTGTCCAGATCGACCCCGTTGAGGACGATGCCCAGCACCGGTGCCTGGACCTGGGCCAGGCGCTTCATGCACACCCGGAAGTTGTCCTTGCCGGTTTCGCCGGCCTTGGCCACGAACACCACCCCTTCGGACTGGCGTGACAGGATCAGGGCATCGGCCAGCCCCAGCACCGGCGGGGAATCGATGATGACGATGTCGAACGCGCGCTTGCAGCCCTGGATGACTTTCTCCAGGCGTTCCGACGACAGCATCTCGGCCGGGTTGGGGGTCGAGGAGCCGGCCGGCATCATGAACAGGCCGTTGACATGCGTGGGGTAGATCGCGCTGTTGTCCTTGCCGCTGTTTTCGAACAGGGCAATGCGGTTGGTCAGCCCCGGCGAGCGCGGCCGGTTGAACTCGCGGTGGACGCGCGGCTTGCGCAGGTCGGCATCGATCAGCAGCACGCGGCTGCCGTTCTGGGCCAGCACGGTGGCCAGGTTGATCGCGCAGGTGGTCTTGCCCTCGCTCATCGAGGCGCTGGTAAACATCAGCACCTGGGGCATGCCGTGGGCGGTGGAAAAGCCCAGGCTGGTGCGCAGCGAGCGGAACGCCTCGGACACGCCCGAGGAAGGCTTGGTGGCGCTGTAGTGGGAGATGCTGTGGTCGGGATTTTCGACCACCGAGGGTCGTTTTTTCTGCTTGCCGTCGCGGCCCTTGAACTTGACCAGCGGCACCATGCCCAGGACCGGGCGGTCGACCAGGCGTTCGATGTCCTCGACCCGGCGGATCGAGCCGTCGAGGAACTCCAGCAGCAGGGCCAGCCCGACCCCGGCCATCAGGCCGAGCACGGCGGCCAGGGCCAGGTTGCGCGGCAGGTTGGGCTTGAACGGGCTGCCGGCCACGCGTGCGGCATCGATGACGGCGACGTTGTTTTCCTGCACGCCGGCGGCCACGCCGATTTCCTTCATGCGCTGCAGCAGGCCGTCGTAGAGCTCGCGGCTGGTCTCGAATTCACGCCGCAGGATGTTGTACTGCACGCCGCGCTCGTTCAGGCCCATGATGAACTGCTCGCGCTGGGCGATGGCGTCTTCCAGCGAGGCCTCCTGGACGCGCAGGTTGTCGTAGCGGCCGAGAATGTTGGCGACGATGGTGGCGCGGCGGTTGGCGATTTCGCGCTCGAGTTGTTCGATCCGGCCGAGCACCTCCTGCACGGCCGGAAAGCCGTCCATGAAACGCTCCGAGAGGCTGGTGTACTCGGTATTGGCCTCGAGCAGGCGACGCTCGAGGTCTTCGAGCACTTCGCTGTTGACGATCGGATCGAGGGCGTTGATGCGGCCCTGGTCAATGAGCTCACGCCAGGCCGAGAGCTGGACCAGCTCGGTCTGGATCTCGCTCAAGCGGTTGCTGAGCTGGCGCAGGCCTTCGCGCGACATCTCCAGGCGTTCTTCAAGGTCGGCGATGTTGCTTTGGCGGGCAAAATCCATCAGCGCCTGGTCGGAGCGCTCGAGGTTGATCCGCATCTCGTTGAGTTCTTCCTCGAG
>JBMCIV010000262.1:0-2838 GCA_048616735.1 Wenzhouxiangella sp.
TCCAGCGCAAGGGCAACGAGGGCTTCGGCGAAGGCAACTTCCAGGCCCTGTTCGAGGCCATCGAACGTGACCAGCGTGAACGCGGCGTGCTGTAGGCTTAGCGACATGAAAAAATGGATCAACCACCCCAAGATCGAAGGCAAGACCAGCCGTCAGGCCCACTGCGACCTGCCCGAAGACACCTACGAACGCGAGCTGGGCAAGGAGGGCTTCTTCGGCCCGGCCACGCACATGTACCACCGCCACCCGCCCACCGGCTGGAGCGATTTCGAAGGCCCGCTGCATCCGCGCGCCTTCGATACCACCAAGATCCAGACCGACAGCCGTTCGCCGTGGGATGCGAGCGAGCTGATGCACAACGCCAGCACCCGCATCCGCAGTTGGACCTGCAGCGGCAGCATGGATGCGCTGGCGCGCAACTCCGACGGCGATGAACTGCTGTTCGTGCACGACGGCGCCGGCGACCTGTACTGCGACTACGGCCACTTGCGCTTCCGCGACGGCGACTACATCGTCCTGCCGCGCGGCACGATGTGGCGAATCGCGTCCGATGCGCCGGTCAGGCTGTTGCTTGTCGAGGCCACCGGCTCGAGCTACATGCTGCCCGACAAGGGCCTGGTCGGACCGCACGCCATCTTCGATCCGGCCATGCTCGACACACCGGCCATCGACGATGCTTTCCGGGACCAGCAGGACGAGGACGAATGGCGGGTTGTGGTCAAGCGACGCAACCGCCTCTCGACCATCACCTATCCGTTCAACCCGCTCGATGCGGTCGGCTGGAAGGGCGATCTGGCGCCGGTGCGCATCAACTGGCGCGACATCCGTCCGCTGATGAGCCACCGCTACCATCTGCCGCCCTCGGCGCATACCACCTTCGTGGCCGGTCGCTTCGTGATCTGCACTTTCGTGCCGCGGCCGTTCGAGTCCGATCCCGGCGCGCTCAAGGTGCCGTTTTTCCACAACAACGACGACTACGACGAGCTGATCTTCTACCACGCCGGCAACTTCTTCTCGCGCGACAACATCCACCCCGGGATGATGACGCTGCACCCCTGCGGCTTCACCCACGGCCCCCACCCGAAGGCGCTCAAGCATGCCCTGCAGCCCAAGGCCGAGGCCACCGAGGAGGTCGCCGTGATGATCGACACGCGCGACCCGCTGGATGTGACCGCCGCGGCCGGGGCCATCGAATGGACCGGCTACGTCGACAGCTGGAAAGGATAAGCCCGAGCCCATGAAACTTGCCACCCTGAAACAAGGCGGCCGCGACGGCACGCTGGTCGTGGTCAGCCGCGATCTGACGCGCGCGGTTCGCGCCGACGGTATCGCCGCCACCCTGCAGGCCGCGCTCGATCAATGGGATCACCTGGCGCCGCGCCTGAACGCGCTCTACGACGAGCTCAACGCCGGCACCGTCGAGGATATCTTCGATCTCGATCCGGCCGGCCTGGCCGCGCCCCTGCCGCGCTGCTACCAGTTCGTCGACGGCTCGGCCTACCTGCCGCACGTCGAGCGCGTGCGCAAAGCGCGCGGTGCCGAGGTCCCACAAAGCTTCCAAACCGACCCGCTGATGTACCAGGCCGTCTCCGATGGTCTGCTCGGGCCGCGCGACGACATCGCCATGGCCGCGACCGAGTGGGGGATCGATTTCGAGTCCGAGGTCGGCGTGATCAGCGACGACATCCCGATGGGCGCCGGTGCAGACGAATGCGCGGATCACATCCAGCTGCTGGTCCTGATCAACGACATTTCGCTGCGCAATCTGATTCCCGGCGAACTGGCCAAGGGTTTTGGCTTCCTGCAGTCCAAGCCGCGCTCGGCGCTGTCCCCGGTCGCCGTGACCCCGGACGAACTCGGACCCGACTGGCGCGCGGCCAAGGTCCACCGACCCTTAAAGACCTGGCTCAACGGCGAACTGTTCGGCCAGCCCGAAGCCGGTGAAGACATGCAGTTCTCGTTCGCCGAACTGCTGGCCCATGCCGCCCGAACCCGACCGCTGGCCGCCGGCACCCTGCTCGGCTCCGGCACCATCGCCAACCGCGACACCGCCCGCGGGGTCTCCTGCCTGGCCGAAAAGCGCATGCTAGAAATCATCGCCGATGGTGAAGCCAGCACGCCGTTCCTGCAGTTCGGCGACGCGGTTCGAATCGAAATGTTCAACCGCCGGGAAGAATCGATCTTCGGGGCGATCGAGCAGACCGTGATCGAGTATCGGCGCTGAGGCTGAATCGGCAATGACGGAAGCGGCGCTGACGCTTTACGCCTACTGGCGTTCCTCAGCCAGCTATCGGGTGCGCATCGCGCTGCAGCTCAAGGGCCTGGATCATCTCATCCAGCCGGTCCATCTGGTGCGCGGCGGCGGCGAGCAGCACCAGGCGGCTTTTCTGCGGCGCAATCCGCAGGGCCTGGTGCCGTGCCTGGTCCACGGCGAGACCGTGCTGACCCAGTCGCTGGCCATCATCGAGTATCTCGACGAGCGCTTTCCCGACCCGCCGCTGCTGCCCGATAACGCCGCCGACCGGGCCCGCGCCCGGGCCATCGCCCAGGCCATCGCCTGCGATGTGCACCCGCTCAACAATCTTCGCGTGCTGCATTACCTCAGCGCCAGCGTCGGACTGGATGACTCGGCCAAAAAGGACTGGTACCGACACTGGACCGAAAGCGGATTGCGCGCCGTCGAGGCCCTGTTGCGCCGAGCCGCCGACGCCGGGCCGTTCTGCCTGGGGCTGCGCCCCGGCCTGGCCGACTGCTGCCTGCTGCCCCAGGTCTACAACGCGCGCCGCTTCAGCTGCAGCCTGGCCGGCTGCGATCGCATCCTGGCGATCTGCGCGCGGC
>JBMCIV010000263.1:0-2824 GCA_048616735.1 Wenzhouxiangella sp.
GGGATGGCATGCGGATCGGGATACCGACGGAAATCAAGACATTGGAGGGCAGGGTGGCGCTGGTTCCGGCCGCCTGTGGCGATCTTGTGCGCGCCGGTCACGAAGTGTTCGTGCAGCGCGGAGCAGGTCTTAAAAGTGGCTTTGCCGATGAAGATTTCGAGCGTGTCGGCGTCCAGATCGTGCCGGATGCCGAAGCCGCTTACGGGCGCGCCGAACTCGTCGTCAAGGTCAAAGAACCGGTCGCTGGCGATCTGGATCATCTGCGTTCGGATCATCTGCTGTTCTGCTACCTCCATCTGGCGGCCGAGCCCGAACTGACCGAGCGCCTGCTGGCGATCGGCCTGAGCGGCGTCGCTTTTGAAACGGTGGAAGAAGACGACGGCTCGCTGCCGCTGCTGGCGCCGATGAGCAATATCGCCGGTCGCATCGGCGTGCAGGTGGCCACCCATTTGCTGCACCAGCCGCAGGGCGGCCGTGGCGTTTTGCTCGGCGGCCTGCCCGCGGCCGATCGCGGTCACGTGGTGGTGCTGGGGGCCGGGGCTGCCGGCGGCAACGCCGCGCGCCTGGCGGCAGCCTCGGGCGCCCGCGTCACCGTATTCGACAAGCGCCAGGACCGGCTGGGCGAGATGATGGCGATCGGCGCCAACGTCACCGCGCTGTATCCCTACACCGAGACGGTCGGAGAGTTCGTCGCCGGCGCCGATATCGTGGTCGGGGCGGTGCTGGTGACCGGGGCCCGTGCGCCCCACGTGGTCACCCGGGAAATGATCGCCGCCATGGCCGAGGGTAGCGTGGTCGTCGATATTTCGGTCGATCAGGGCGGTTGTTTCGAAACCACCCACCCGACCACCTATGCCGATCCGACCTACCAGGTCGAGGGGGTCACCCATTTTGCCGTCACCAACATGCCCGGCGCGGTCCCCCGGACCTCCAGCCAGGCGCTGTCGGCGGCGATCCTGCCCTACGTCCAGCGCATGGCCCGGCCGGACTGGCAGCATGCCGCGGCGCTGGCGCGCGGCGTCAACGTCCGCAAGGGCGAGATCATCCATCCGGCGCTGCGTTGAGTCGTCGACGTCGTGAAATGATGGTCGCCTAGCGCAAGGTTTGAAGGGATGGCCCGATCGGCAAGCAAGACACCCGAACCCCGCGACGCGCGCGATGTCGCCATGATTCGGCGCCTGAGCGAAGCGGCCTTTCTGCTGATTGTGGTGCTGGCGCTGTACCTGTTGCTCAGCCTCCTGAGCCATCATCCGCTCGATCCCGGCTGGTCCAGGGCCGCCGGTGGTGACGAGATTCGCAATCTCGGCGGCCGCCTGGGGGCATGGCTGTCGGATCTTTTTCTGTTTCTGTTCGGCTACATGGCTTACGCAGCGCCACTGCTGATTCTGGTGCTGGGCCTGCGCCTGCTGCGCGAGCGCACCGAGCCGGCCGGCCTGGTGGAATGGGCGGTTCGCGGCGGCGGGGTCGTGCTGATGGTCGTGACCGGCTGCGTTCTGCTAGCCCTGCAAAGCCGGGGCAACCTGCCCCAGGCCGGCGGCGCGCTGGGCGAGGTTCTGGCCACGCCGATGATCTCGGTGCTGGGTTTTACCGGCTCGGCCCTGATTCATCTGAGCCTGTTTCTGGCCGGCACGACCCTGCTGACCGGGCTGTCGTGGATCGTGGTGGTCGACCGGACCGGCTACTGGGCGCTGGCCTTGCTGGAAAAGCTCGGTCAGTTCTTCGAGCAGGCGCGCGAGTGGTGGCACGGGCGGCAGGCGCGCGCGGTCCGCGAAGAGGTGCGCAAGGCCGACACCATCAAGCGCAAGGGCCGCGCCGAGGTCAAGATCGAGCCCCCAGCCCAGCCGCAGGTCTCCAAGCGCGACGATCTGCGGCAGCGCCAGCAGCCCCTGTTCAAGAACCTGCCCGAGGGCGGTCTGCCGCCGCTGGACTTGCTCGACGAGGCCGGCTTGCAGCGGGCAGGTTATTCGGAAGAAACGCTCAAGGCGATGAGCCGTCAGGTCGAGCTCAAGCTGGCTGATTTCGGCGTCGAGGCCGAAGTCGTTGCGGTCCATCCCGGGCCGGTCATCACCCGCTTCGAGCTGCAGCCGGCGGCCGGCGTGAAGGGCGCGCAGGTTTCCAATCTTGCCAAGGACCTGGCGCGATCGTTGAGCGTGATTTCGGTGCGCGTCGTCGACGTGATTCCGGGCAAAAGCGTCATCGGTCTGGAGATTCCCAACCAGAATCGCGAAATCGTCCACCTGCGCGAGATTCTCGCGGCCGAAGCCTATACCAAGGCCTCCTCGCCGCTGACCCTGGGCCTGGGCAAGAGCATTTCCGGCAAGCCGCTGACGGCCGATGTTTCGAGAATGCCGCACCTGCTGGTCGCCGGCACGACCGGTTCGGGCAAATCCGTGGCCATCAACGCCATGATCTTAAGCCTGCTCTACAAGGCCACACCCGACCAGGTCCGATTGATCATGGTCGATCCAAAAATGCTGGAACTGTCGGTCTACGAGGGCATCGGCCACCTGCTCACGCCGGTGGTGACCGACATGAAGGAAGCCGCCAACGCGTTGCGCTGGTGCGTGGCCGAGATGGAGCGGCGCTATCGCCTGATGGCCGCGCTCGGCGTTCGCAACCTGGCCGGCTACAACCGCAAGGTCGAAGATGCCATCGCGCGCAACCAGCCGATTCCCGATCCCATGGTGGCGCCGGAAACGCTGGCCGAAGGCGAGTCCGCGCCGGGGCTGGAGCGCTTGCCGTTCATCGTCGTCGTGGTTGACGAGTTCGCCGACATGATGATGATCGTCGGCAAGAAGGTCGAGCAGCTGATTGCGCGCCTGGC
>JBMCIV010000264.1:0-2811 GCA_048616735.1 Wenzhouxiangella sp.
TATCCAGCGGCAGCGAGCCGTAATGTTCGGCCAGGTGGACCCAGGCCGCCGGCGCGCCGGGAATCCCGGCCGCCAGCGCCCCGTTGATCGCCCGGTCGCGGTCAACGCCGCCGGAGTCGTTCAGGTACATGTCGGTGGTCGCCGCCGCCGGGGCCGTTTCCCGGCCGTCGACCATGATCGAAAAGTCGTCGGCGGGCCGGTGAAGCAGCCAGAAACCGCCGCCGCCGATGCCGGACGAACCCGGCTCGACCACGCCCAGTGCGGCCGAGACGGCGACCGCGGCATCGAAGGCGTTGCCGCCGGCGGCAAGGATCTCCATCCCGGCCTCGGTGGCCGCCTCGTGCGCGCTGGCGATCGCGGCCCGGCCCGGTGCTGCAGCCGCGGCCGGCACCGCCAGCAACAGGCCTGTCAGGCCAAGCAAAAGAACCAAACCGCTGGGTTGCCGGATCATCGAATCACCTCCGATAGGCTTCAAAGCCGCTCAAGTTCGGTCACCCCCGATAGCGCTCACGCAGGGCTTCGGCAACGCGCGGATGGACAAACTTGCGCACATCACCACCCAGCCGGCCGATTTCCTTGACCAGCGTGGAAGAGATGAAGCTGTGTTCTTCATCCGGGGTCAGAAACATGGTCTCCACGTCGATCGCCAGATGCCGGTTCATCGAAGCCAGCTGGAATTCGTACTCGAAGTCCGAGACCGCGCGCAGGCCGCGCAATATCACCCCGGCTCGGCGCTCGGCAACAAAGTCGGCCAGCAGACAGTCGAAACCGACCACGTCGACGTTCTCGACCCCGGCCTCGGCCAGCACGTGGCGCGACAACTCGATGCGCTGGTTCAGCCCGAAGGCCGGCTGCTTGTGCGGACTTTCAGCGATCGCCACCACCACCAGCGAGAAGATGCGCGAGGCGCGCGCGACCAGGTCGGTATGGCCGTTGGTCAAGGGGTCGAAGGTTCCCGGGTAGATGGCGATGCTGTAATCGATCGCAGAAGCGGTCATGGCCTGAGCATTCCTTGGGGGCGCGGCCCGCGATTATACCGCCCGCTTCAGGAGTGTCAGCACCACCTGCCCCAGCTGCTTTTGACGCAGTACTTCCAGCCCCTTGGGCCACTGTGCCGGCAGCTGAGCCGGGGCGCATTCGGCATAGACCAGGGCGCCGGCGGACAGGCAGTCCGCTCGGGCGGCCAGCGCGGCCAGCGCCAGGTCCAGCAGCGCTGAATCGAAAGGCGGGTCGATCAGCACAAGGTCAAAGACCTCGTGCTGGGCTTTCAGCCAGGTCAACGCATCGGCCTCGACCAGCACCACCGCCTCGGCCCCCGGCCAACCCAGGGCGCCTTCGCGCAGCGCCGCAGCCACCGCCCGATCGCGCTCGACCAGGACCACCCGCGAGGCGCCGCGCGAGGCTGCCTCAAGGCCCAGCGCACCGCTGCCGGCGAACAGGTCGAGGACGCGAGCGCCGACAACACGCGGGCCGATCCAGTTAAACAGCGTCTCGCGCGCGCGGTCGCCGGTGGGGCGCAGTCCGGGGCGCTCGGGAACGCTGATTTTGCGCCCGCGCCAGCGCCCGGCAATGATGCGTATTTTTCCGGTCATGGTGCTAGCATACCGACTTATGTTCTCCATCTTTCGCCGCAAAAAATCCGGGCAAGGCGTTGAAAAAACGCCGGTGCGGCCGGTTGAAAAATCGGGCGTCGATCCGCTCGTAGCCCGGCTCGCGCGCACCCGTACCAGCCTCGGCGGACTGTTTGGCCTGATCGCCGGGGCCAGCCGCATCGACGAGGCCCTGATCGAAGAAATCGAGACCACGCTGTTGACTTCCGACATCGGCATCAAGGCCACGACCCGGATCATCGAGCGCCTGCGCGAGGGGATCTCCCGCGGCGTTGTCGCCCATCCGGCCCAGGTTCTGCCGGCCGTGCAGGCCGAGCTCTACGACCTGATCGAGCCGGCCGAGCAATTCCTCGCCGTTGATCCGTCGAAAAAGCCCTTCGTGATTCTTGCCGTCGGCGTCAACGGGGTCGGCAAGACCACCACCATCGGCAAGCTCGCCCGGCGCTACATGGACGAAGGCCTGTCGGTGATGCTGGCTGCCGGCGATACCTTCCGCGCCGCCGCTGTCGAGCAGCTCAAGGCCTGGGGCGAGCGCAACGGCGTGCCGGTTGTCGCCCAGCAGTCCGGCGCCGACACCGCCGCGGTCATCTACGATGCCCTGCATTCGGCCAAGGCGCGCGGGATCGACGTGCTGATCGCCGATACCGCCGGCCGCCTGCATACCCAGGGTCACCTGATGGAAGAGTTGTCCAAGGTCCGGCGCGTGATCAAGAAGATCGATCCGGAAGCCCCGCACGAGACCATGCTCGTGGTCGATGCCGGCACCGGCCAGAACGCGCTGGCCCAGGCCCGCCAGTTCAACGAGGCGGTCGAGCTGACTGGGATCACGGTGACCAAGCTCGACGGAACCGCCCGGGGCGGGGTGCTGTTTGCCATCGCCCACGAACTGGGCATCCCGATCCGCTTCATCGGCGTGGGCGAAACGGCGGCCGATCTGCGCCCGTTCGACGCCGGCACTTTTGTCCACGCCATCCTGCCGGTCCAGGAACAGGCCGCCGAAACGGGCTAGTGGGCCCACCAGTGACTGCCACCACCCCCGCCCCGTCCGGCGATTTCGCCCGCCGCCTGCTCGCGTGGTGGCAAGACCACGGCCGCCACAACCTGCCCTGGCAGCGCGAGCGCAGCCTGTATCGGGTCTGGGTATCGGAAATCATGCTCCAGCAGACCCAGGTCGGTACCGTCATCGCTTACTTCGAGCGCT
>JBMCIV010000265.1:0-2805 GCA_048616735.1 Wenzhouxiangella sp.
TGCCCGACCTGCCGGCCACCGCCGGCAACGAGGGCGTGGGCCGAGTCGTAGAAATAGGCGCCAACGTGCAGGACCTGAGCCCGGGCCAGACGGTGTTGCTGCCGCTCGGTTGCGGAACCTGGGCCAGCCACCTGGTGGCGGCCGCCGACGATCTGGTGCCGCTGCCCGCCAACGCCGACCCTCAGCAACTGGCGATGCTGACCATCAACCCGCCCACGGCCTCGCTGCTGCTGTCGGAGTTCGTCGACCTTGAGCCCGGCGACTGGGTCATCCAGAACGCGGCCAACTCGGGGGTCGGTGGCTACCTGGTCCAGCTGGCGGCCGAACGCGGCATTCGCACCGTCAACGTCGTGCGCCGCCAAAGCGCGGTCGCCAGCGTTCGGGACGCCGGCGCCGACGTGGTGCTGATCGACGATGAGGATCTGCCTGAGCGCGTGCGCGAAGCCACCGACGGCGCCGACATCCGCCTAGGCATAGATGCGGTTGGCGGAGCGGCCACCGAGCACCTGGCCGGCGCCCTGGCCGCGGGCGGCACCATTGTCAACTACGGCGTCATGAGCGGGCAACCGTGCCAGCTATCGCCCACCCACCTGATCTTTCGCGGCCTGACCCTGACCGGCTTCTGGCTGGCGACCTGGTATGCCGGGGCGAGCACCGAGCAGCGCACGGCGCTTTACGGTGATCTGACCGGCCGCATCGCCAGCGGCCAGCTCAAGGTGCCGATTGCCGAGACCTTCGACGTCGGCCAGGTCAAGCAGGCGGTGGCCGCCGCCGCGCGCGGCGAGCGCGGCGGAAAAATACTGATCACGCCCCGGCACTGAGCCCCGGCCGCTGGCGTGGACCGCTCGGCCCAGGGCCTGGCATAGATTTATCCGGCCGGAGCCGGGACCGGTGGGAACGGGATTGGCGGCGGCGCGAAAGGCGACTGGCCGGATTCAAAAATATGGTTCAGCGCGCGCGCCAGCCGCGCTCCGGCGCGCGCGATCTGGCGCTCGGCCACCGGCTGCCAGACGGCGCGGTAAGCGTCGTCGAGCACGCCCATGGGCGCCTCCACCCCGGGCGGAATCTCAGCGCTCGGAATCCCTTCCAGCGCGTCTTTGCGCGCGCGCGGATACAGCCCGGCAAAGATCAGCTGGCGGGCCTCGATGACCCAGTCGCGCGGGCTGCTGAGCGCCCACGCGCGGCGCTCGTGATCACCGTGGCGGGCGCGCAGCACGGCGGCGAACTGGCGGCTGTCGAAATCGGTCTGCACGGCGGCAAAGATCTCATTGTCCCAGTAGCGGTGCAGGTTGATCACTTCGCCGCGGTAGCGCACCGGCACATCGTTGGCGCCGCGGTCTTCGGCAAAACCCGAATGCAGCGGCTGGTGCAGATCGGCCAAAAAATGAACCAGGAACTTCAGCGCCTCGACACGCTGCGCCTTGGGCCGGCCGGTATCGGCCAGGATTTCGGCGTAGCCCAGTACGGCGCTGTGGACATTGCCCTGGGGCAGGCCGAAGTCGGCCTGCGACGGCACCAGCACGTCGACCGGGCCGTTGACGTAGTGCAGCGGCGCCGTTTCCGGCCGATCCGGTCGAACCTGATCGGCCCAGGATCCGACGTCGGCCAGGCCCTGCCCGTCCAGCAATTCGAGCACCGCGGCGCGCGCAACCGGCGCCAGATCGCCTTCGGCCAGGTGGCCCGTCGCTTCATGAGCGAAACGGCTCCAGGCCTGGGCCGGCGCCGGCAGGCACAAGGCAAGCACAAGGGCCGCTGCAAGCGCGGCGAAAGAAAGTCTGAGCGGGTTCATCCAAAACTCCAGCAGCTGCACAGGGGCGCTTATGGTAGCCGAGACCGCCACGCTTCAGCGCCCCGGAACCGGCAAACTTGACCCCGGTCAATACCTACCGATTGAGACTCATTTAGCGTGCTGTTCAAGACTCAGGAGTATCCTGCCCGGATGAGCCCGACGATTGCGAACCAGGCGCCTGCATCTGGCGCCAGCCTCAGCCGACTGCCGAGCGGGCAGGTCGCGCGCGTGCGCGCGCTGCCGAGCGATGACGAACCCTACCTGCGGCTGCGCGCCATGGGGTTGTGCGAAGGCCGCAAAATCGAGGTTATCCGCCACGGCAGCCGCATGATCGTCTCGCTTTCAGGCGTAAGAATCGGCGTCGACCGCCGCCTGGCCGAGGCCATCGAAGTGGAGCCCGACCAGTGAGCCACGGCCCCGCCGTCCCGCTTGAACTAGCCTCGACCAGCGAAAACCGTCCGCGGGCAGGCGCGCGGCGCCTGCTGTTTGCCGGCAACCCCAACGCCGGCAAGACCACCCTGTTCAACCGCCTGACCGGGCTCAAGGCAAGAACGTCGAACCACATTGGCACCACGGTCGAAGTGCGCACGGCGCGCGTGATCTGGCAGGGGCAGCCGGTCGAGATGGTCGATCTGCCCGGCCTGTACGGTCTGGACAATCACAGCGCCGAAGAGCGCGTGGCGGCCGAGTACATCGAATCCTCGCTGCGCGACCCGGCCATCGACCTGACCGTGGTCATGGTCGCCGACGCCACCAACCTTGAGCGCAGTCTCTACCTGGCCGGCCAGCTGCGGGAGCGCTGCGACTCGCTGGTCATCGCCCTGAACATGACCGATCTGACCCGCCGGCGCGGGGTGGAGCTGGACTGCCAGCACCTGGCCATCGAGCTTGGCGCCAGCGTGGTGCCGGTCTCGGCCCGCAGCGGCGAGGGGCTGGACGAGCTGCGCGACGCGCTTGTTGCAGGCCCTGAGTGCGCCGCCGGCGGCTGCCCGGCCTGCCTGGCCTGCAGCGGCTGC
>JBMCIV010000266.1:0-2797 GCA_048616735.1 Wenzhouxiangella sp.
CTGAGCGAGATCAGCGCCATGATCGGGCCGGATGCCCACGTGATCGAGTTCGGCTCCGGGGCCGGCGTCAAGACCCGCAAGCTGCTGGCCGCCCTGGACCGACCGCGCGCCTACACGCCGATCGAGATTTCCGCCTCGGCCCTGGCGGCATCGGCGCGCGATCTGGAAGACGCCTTTCCCGATATCGAAATTCGTCCGCTCAAGGCCGACTACACGCTCGACATCGACGCCGATCGGCTCAACCTCGACCCGCCGTCTAGCCGCCGGGTGATCTACTTTCCCGGATCGACCATCGGCAATTTCGACCACGCCGAAGCGCTGGCATTTCTTGAGCGCATGGCGCGCATCGCGCGCGCCGGCGGCGCGATCCTGATCGGGGTGGACCTGATGAAACCCGAGCGCCAGCTGATCGCAGCCTACGATGACGCCGAAGGCATCACCGCCGCTTTCAACCTCAATTTGCTCGAACGCATGCAGCGCGAGCTCGACGCGAGCATCGAGATCGACGCCTTCGCCCACGAAGCACGTTTCAACCCGGATCAGAGCCGCATCGAAATGCACCTGGTCGCGCAACGCCCGACCGTGATCGAGATCGACGGCCAGACGATCGCTTTTGCCAGCGGAGACAGTATCCACACCGAAAGCAGCCACAAGTACTCGGTCAAGGACTTCCGCACGCTGGCCGCGCGCGCCGGGCTGAAGTCGGCCAAGGTCTGGAAAGATCCAGACGGCTTGTTCAGCATGCACTGGCTGGAAGCCGGCTGAAGCAACCCGCGGCGAGCAACACGCTACAATTGAAGGGTTTTCAATCTTTCCACTTCCGCGGAGAACCGTCATGACCCATCTCAAGCGCATTGCCATCACCGGTGCCGCCGGCCAGATCGGCTACCAGCTCTGCTTTCGCATCGCCTCCGGCGACCTGCTCGGACCCAATCAGCCGGTCATCCTGCAGCTCATCGAGATTCCGCCGGCGCTGGACATGCTCAAGGGTGTGGTCATGGAACTCCAGGACGCCGCCTTCCCGCTGCTTCAGGACGTGGTCGCCACAACCGATCTGGACGAAGGCTTCGCCGATACCGATTACGCCATCCTGGTCGGCGCCAAGCCCAGGGGAGCGGGCATGGAACGGGCCGATCTGCTGAGCGAAAACGGCAAGATCTTCGGCCCGCAGGGCAAGGCCTTGAACGCCGTCGCCAGCCGCGACGTCAAGGTGCTGGTGGTGGGCAACCCGGCCAACACCAACGCCCTGATCGCCCAGGCCAACGCGCCGGATCTGCCGCCGGAAAATTTCACCGCCATGACCCGCCTGGATCACAACCGCGCGCTAGCCCAGCTGGCGGAAAAAACAGCTGTCCATCACACCATGATTCGCCAGATGACCATCTGGGGCAATCACTCCTCGACCCAGTATCCGGACGTCCACCAGACCCTGGTGGGCGGCAAGCCGGCGCTGGAGCTGATCGGCCAGGGCTGGTACGAAAACGACTTCATCCCCACCGTGCAGCAGCGTGGCGCCGCCATCATCAAGGCGCGCGGCGCCTCCAGCGCGGCCTCGGCGGCTTCCGCGGCGATCGACCACATTCGCGACTGGGCCCTAGGGACCGACGGCGATGACTGGGTTTCCATGGCCGTGCCGGCCGACGGCAGCTACGGCATCGAGCCCGGCGTGATTTATTCCTTCCCGTGCACCTGCAGCGACGGTCAGTGGAAGATCGTGCAGGGGCTGGAGATCAACGAGTTCTCGCACGCGCGGATGCAAGCCACCGACAAGGAACTGCGCGAAGAGCGCGCGGCGGTAGAAGCGTTGTTGTGATCGGACAGGGTTCAGGGTTCAGGGAAACCTTATCAAAACCGGCCCTGAACCCTTAAACCCTTCTGCCTTTTCCCTAGCCCAAACTGCGACGCTTGCGCACCACCAGCATCGCCATTTCCAGCGCCTGCTCGTAGTTCAGGCGCGGATCCACGGTGGTCTTGTAGCAGCGCTGGAGGTCGTGCTCGGACAGTTCGCGGGCACCGCCGATGCACTCGGTCACGTTCTCGCCGGTCAGCTCGAGGTGAACCCCACCCAGGCGCGAGCCGCAGGCGGCGTGAACGTCGAAGGACTGTTCGACCTCGGCCTGGATATTGGAGAAACGCCGGGTCTTGTAGCCGCTGGCGGTTTTTTCAGTGTTGCCGTGCATGGGGTCGCACACCCACAGCACCGGCGAGCCGGTGGCCTTGACCGCCTCGATCAGGCGCGGCAGGTGATCGCCCACCTTGTTGGCGCCCATGCGATGGATCAGGACGATGCGGCCGGCCTCGTTGTCCGGGTTGAGCGTGCGCAGCAGGCCCTTGAGCCAGTCGCTAGACATGCCGGCGCCAATCTTGATGCCCAGGGGGTTGCGCAGGCCTCGGAACAGCTCGACATGGGCGCCGTCAAGTTCAGCGGTGCGCATACCGATCCAGGGGAAATGCGTGGACAGATTGAAATAGCCCCATTGCCTGGGCACGCGCCGGGCCATGGCCTGCTCGTAGTGCAGGTGCAGTGCCTCGTGCGAGGTGAAGAAATCCACCCGGCGCAGGCTGCCGGGTTGCTGCCCGGTAATGGTTTCCATGAACCGCACCGACTGGCCGATGCTGTCGGCAATACGGTGGAACTCATCGGCCAGCGGCGAGTGCTCGACCCAGCCCAGGTCCCAGTACTCCGGGTGATGCAGGTCGGCGAAGCCACCATCGACCAGGGCGCGAACAAAATTCATCGTCATGGCCGAGCACGAAAACGCAGTCAGCAGGCGCGATGGATCCGGCGTGCGCGCTT
>JBMCIV010000267.1:0-2769 GCA_048616735.1 Wenzhouxiangella sp.
ACATCACCGCCGGGATCAGTGAAAACACCGCGCCCAGGACGAGCATGACCAGCAGCAGGGTCAGCGGCACCGTGGCCGCGCCGACCAGGGGCACGAACAGGGGGATGTCGGGCCCGGCCGGCGCATAAGTCACCAGCAAAAACAGCGGCAGCATGACCAGCGACCCGGCGGCCATGAAAAACGATCGCCTGCCGACCCGGTCCACCCACAGCCCGAACAGCGGCGTGATCACGATGGCCGCCATCGGCAGCAGGCTGGACAGCAGGCCCGCGGCCTGACGGTCGAGGCCGTGGGCCTGCTGAAAATAGTCGATGGCGAAGGTGCGAAACGGAAACACCGTGGAATAAAACACCACGCACAGCGCGACGATGTACCAGTACGACGGGCTGAACGCGTACAGGTCGCGCAGGCGCAGCTTCTCGGCCTCTTCGGTGGGCCCGAGCCGGTAGTGCTGCTGGGCGCGCTGCTCCATCATCCAGTACAACAGCGCGGCGGTGACCGTGATGCCGCACACCGCCGTGGCCAGCCACAGCGGGTCCTGCCAGTTGCCGTAAAGCGGTGCGGCAAAGCCGGTCGACCAGTCGGCCGAGGCCGAGCCCAGGCGCGAAATCGACAGGTTGAGCCCGAACGCGAAGCTCAGCTCACGGCCCTTGAACCACTTGGCCAGCGCGGTGGTGGCGGCCACGATCAGCGGCTCCGAGCCCAGCCCGAGCAGGAAGCGCCCGGCCAGGATGGTCTCGTAGCGCGGCGCCAGCGCGGTCAGCACGGCCGCCGCCAGGCACACCAGGGCGAACACGGTGATGGCTTTCTTGGTGCCGAAGCGGTCGATGAAAATGCCGCCGGCCAGCAGGACCAGCAGGGCGGCGACGTTGTAGGCGGTCGAGAGCAGGCCGATCTGGCGGTAGCTGAAACCCAGCTGCTCGCGCATCAGGTCGATCACCGGGCCGAGCGCGTCATAGACGTAGTAATTGCCGAACATCGCCAGGCTGACCAACACCAGCACCGCCCAGCGATAGGCCGGGGGCGGCGGCGGCAGGGGATCGAGCCGATGATCGTGGGTCATGTGCGCAGAAACTTCGGGCAGCGGTTGCTTTTGCAGCGCAGTGTATACCGGTGCGAGCGCTGCGAGTTGTCTTGCCAGCGCCGGGTGGCGCGGTGCTGGTGCTCGCGCATTCGGCGCTGGACGCGCTGGCTGCTGAAGCGGGTGGTGGTCGGTCGGTTCATGGCGGCGTCGGGTTGTCGATATGCCATCGCTGTTGAACAGTAGGACATCGGGCTCTAGCCGCGATGTCGCCGACACATCATTCTGGCAGCGCTTGCTGAAGCGGTTTGGCCGAGCGCGTCAGCGCGGAACCAGGGTCATCCGGCTGGCCGTGGTGCGTTCTATCGCCTCCCGGGACCACGGCACGGTCCAGGGCGTGCCGGCCAGGAAATCGCCCAGGAAGCTGTCGAAGTGGGGGCTGAAGGGGTTGCCCGACTGGCCCAAGGCGAGGGTCAGGGTGAAAGCGTCGGGGTTGTCCCAGTCGAGCACGAAGCGCATCGAGGCGCCGGCTCGTGCCTGCCAGGTCGCGGTTTCGGGGTCGAAGCGGGCAAAGGCGGCGTTGAGGCTGGCGCTGTCGCCGCCGAACGGGAACGGGCCGCGGCTCAAATTCAGCCAGCGATCGAGCAGCGCGGACTGGGCCAGGGGGTGGCGTACGTGCAGGGTCTGGATCTGGCCCAGCGGCCGGGCGCCGGCGCGCAGGGCGTCGTCGAGCGCCAGGGCGGCGGCCTGGTCGCGATCGCGGGCGGCCAGTGGCGGTGCGTTTTCCTGCTCGCGCAGCCAGCGATCGGTGAGCGGGCGCAGGGTACGCCAGTCGGGGCGATCACTTTCACCCTTCGAGTCAAACAGCGCGCGCGGCAGGTAGCCCCACCAGCGCGCGAACAGGCCGGCGACGTCGGACTCGATCCGCATGTCGCCGCTCCATTCCCGCAGGTCTTCGGCGATCACCCGGCGCCCGCTTGCCTCGGCGGTCTCGGCCAGCCAGTCTTTCCAGGCCAGGGCGCGGTCGGAGGTGCGGTCGAGCTGGAAGCGGGTCATGTCGGCTTGGTCGAAGACCTCGTGGGTTTCGAGCAGGTCGACCGCCCGGCGGATGCGGTCCTGGTAGTAAAAGCCGGGCAGGGCGTAGGGCCAATCCGGCCCGGCGGCCAGGTTGTTGGCGTTGGCCAGCCAGCCCTGCGCCGGGTCGAGCGCGAACGGGCGCGCTGCCGGCGGGTGAAAGCCGCGCCAGTGATAGCGCGGATCGGCCCCGTCGAGGACGCGGGAGAATTCCTGGTGATCGCGCACCGGCACCGGCGTGGACTGAACGTAGCCGATGTGACCGGCGCGGTCGGAGTAGCTCCAGTTGACCGACAGCGCGCCCATGTCCCCGGCCGCCGCGCGAAACTGCTCGAAGTCTTCGGCCCGGTTGATCGCCAGCCCCTGTCCGATCAGCGGCGCGATCGGCAGCTCGAAGCCGGCCCAGCGCAGCACCAGGACATCCGACGGGCTGGTCTCGATGACCTTGCCGAACGGGACGAAGCGATAGGTCTGCGCCAGCGCCTCGTCCTGACCGCGCACGGCGATGTGCTCGCGCCGCTCGATCAGCTCAATCCAGCCGTCGGGACCCAGTACGCGTTCGCGCCGGTCAGGGTCGCGCTCCAGGTGATAAAGCTCGAACAGGTCGACCGGCGCGACCGTGAACGCCCAGGCGATGCGGCCGTTGTGGCCCATGGCCACAAACGGCAGCCCGG
>JBMCIV010000268.1:0-2752 GCA_048616735.1 Wenzhouxiangella sp.
TGCTCGCGGATTTCCAGTTGTTCGACTTCCATCGGGCGCCTTTTCGTTCTGCCGCAGCCTCAGTCTAGCGCGGTCTTGACCCAACCCCGACGATCGAGCCTACTAATGCGCCCATGTTCGACCCCGCCGCCGTCAGGCCGTATCGGTCAGGCGACCGGCGCGGTAGTCGGCCATGGCCTGCTCGATTTGTTCGCGGCTGTTCATCACGAACGGGCCATACTGAACGATCGGCTCTCCGAGCGGGCGTCCGGCGATCAGCAGCGCCCGGCCGCCGTCAAGCCCGGCGCTGAGCGCGACCCCGTCACCGTCGCCGAGCACGCCGGCCGAGCGGTAAGGGACGGGCCGGCCAGCCACCGACAACTCGCCGTCGTAGACGTAGAGCAAGGCGTTGTAGCTGGCGGCGATCGGAACGTCCAGGCGGCCACCCGGCGCCAGGCGCAGATCGGCCAGCAGCGGGTCGGTCGCCATACTGCCCGGGACTGCGTTGACCGCGCCGGCCTGCTCGACTCCGTCCACGGCCAGGGTCCCGGCGATCACCCGCGCGCGCCCGCCGGCAAAGGCCAGTTCGGGGACCTCGGCGGCTGCGATATCGCGGTAGGCCGGCGGCTTCATCTTCTCGGCCGCCGGCAGGTTCAGCCACAGCTGAAAGCCGCGCATGCGGCCCTCGGACTGCTGCGGCATCTCCGAGTGGATGACCCCGCGCCCGGCGGTCATCCACTGCACCGACCCCGGCCCCAGGTCGCCGGTGTTGCCGAGATGGTCGGTGTGCTGCATGCGCCCTTCGAGCATGTAGGTCACGGTCTCGAAGCCGCGATGCGGATGGGCCGGAAAGCCGGCCAGGTAGTCGTCCGGGTCGTCGGAGAAAAACTCATCAAGCATCAGGAACGGATCTAGCCTGGAGAAACCGCTGGAGCCCAGGCTGCGCCGGAGCTTGACGCCAGCCCCGTCGGAGGTGGCCTGAGATTCGATCACGCGCACCAGCGCGCGGTATCGCTCGATCATGGGCTCTCCTCCCGAACGCTCAAAGGCAGCGAAGCAATGTGCTCGCGGGCCTCGTTTAGGGCCTCGGCGGCCGCCCGCTCGCCCAGCGCCAGGCCTTCGGCGTAGGTGAAGTGCCTCTCGGCAAAACCCAGCATGCCAAAAAACATCTCGATCAGGCGCGTCTGGGTGTCGTTCTCGGTCCCCCGGTAGCGGCCGCCGCGGGCGCAGAAGACATACAGCGGCCCGGTTTCGAGCAAGCCCTGCGGCCCGGACTCGGTATAGCGGAAGGTCACTCCGGCCCGGGCGACGTGATCCATCCAGGATTTGAAGGTCGAGGGTACGGTGAAGTTGTACATCGGCAGCGCCACGGCCACGGCATCGGCCTGCTTGAGCTCGGCAATCAGGGCATCGGACATCGCCAGCGAAGCCTGTTGGCTGGCGCTGCGCTCGGTCGCCTCGGCCTGGAAGCCGGCCACCGCCTCGGCGGTCAGATGCGGCAGGGGATCGGCGGCCAGGTCGCGACACAGCACCTGGCCGTGCGGGTATTGCTCGCGCCAGCGGCGGGTGAAGACATCGACCAGCTGACTGGACTGGCCGCCACCGCCGAACAGGCTGGCCTTGATCACGAGTAGGGTTGGCATGCAAGCACTCCTGTAGTTGCTAAGAACAACGGCCAGCTTATCTTTGTATATTTCGAACGTAAAGCGCAAAATATCGGCTTTATTGATCGAAAATATAGAGACATGACGCCAAAAATCACGCTCGAGCAGTGGCGGGCCCTGGTCGCGGTCCACGATCACGGCGGCTACGCCCAGGCCGCGGCCGCGCTCAACAAGTCGCAGTCCACCTTGAGCTACGCGGTCCACCGCATCGAGAATCTGCTCGATGTCCGGGCCTTCGAACGCCAGGGCCGCAAGGCGCATCTGACCGGCGCCGGAGGCATGCTCGTGCGCCGCGCCCGCGCCCTGATCGAAGAGGCCGAGCGCCTGGAGCGGGCCGCCGCGCTGGCGGCCGGCGGCTGGGAAACCGAGCTGCGCGTGGCCGCAGAGGTCATCTTCCCGACCTGGCGGATGCTGGACTGCCTGGACCGGCTGTGCCGGACCCAGCCCGACCTGCGCGTGCAGCTGCACGAATCGGTGCTGGGCGGGACCGCCGAGTTGCTGACCTCCGGCCGGGTCGACCTGGCCATCGCCTCGAGCATCCCGGCCGGGTTCGTCGGCGACCCGCTCACCCGGGTGCGCTTCATCGCCGCCGCCGCCCCGGATCACCCCCTGCACCGGCTCAATCGCCCCCTGACGGCCGAGGACCTGCGACGCCATCGCCACCTGGTGGTGCGCGACAGCGCTGCCCAGCCGGCCGGATCGCAGGCGCCCCGGGCCAGCGATCAGCGCTGGACCGTGACCGCCAAGGCCACCTCGATCGCCGCGGCCTGCCGCGGCTACGGCTTTGCCTGGTACGCCGCAGACATCATCCGGCGCGAGCTGGACTGCGGTGCGCTCAAACCCCTGCCCCTGGCCCACGGCGCCGAGCGCTGGGCCAGCCTGTACCTGATCTTTGCCGACCCCGACAGCGCCGGCCCGGCGGCGCGCGGCCTGGCCGAACTGCTGCGCCAGTCCGCCGCCTGACCGCCGTCATTTGTCATAATCGGACGCAGACCTCTTCGACCCGGTGCTTGAACCCGATGGCAAAGACGACCTCGACCATGCTGCCCCTGGGCACACCCGCGCCGGACTTCCGGCTGCCCGACACCGTCAGCGGCCGCTGTTTTGGC
>JBMCIV010000269.1:0-2745 GCA_048616735.1 Wenzhouxiangella sp.
CCGGTCGAAGGCCTGGTTGGCGTCCACGCCCAGCCAGACATGGGGGCGCGCGTGGCGCACGGCCGCGACCCGTTCGGCGTCATGCTCGTCGCCGATGAGCTTGAGCTTGAGCGCGCGCGCCTTGGTCAAGGCGGCGGCGCGCTCGGCCATCACGGCCGGAAGGTCGGCGCCCAGGGTAAAAGTGGTCAGCAGCGGCTGCGGTGGTGCCAGGCCCGCCAGCTGCCAGACCGCCCGGCTGCCCCGGCGCGATTCCAGGGCCCACAGCGCGCAGTCCACCGCGTTGCGGGCCCCGCCAGCCGGCAGCAGATCCTGCAAATCGTCGCGGTCGATGCCGGCCTCGATGGCCGGGCGCACCGCCTCAATCTGGGCGCGCAGGCTCTCTGCCGTCTCATCGTGATAGTAGACTCCGGCCGCCTCGCCCTGGCCTGTTACGCCGTCGCAGCTCAGGGTGCAGATCAGTAAATCAAGCGAATCGAAGACATGACCGGTGATCCGGAATGGGATCTTCAGCGGCCATGAGCGGACGTCGAGCTTCAGGGTGATCGATTGCAAAGCCATGGCTCATTATTGCAGCCATCGTCGTATAGTTGACTCCTGTTCACCGCCCGGGGAGTCGGCGCCATGGAATGGCTGCCCCTGATTTTTCTGCTTGCCGTCCTGGCCTGGGCGGTCTGGAGCTACAACCGCCTAGTCGTGCGGCGCAACCGCGTGGCCACGGCCTGGAGCGATATCGACGTGCAGCTGACCCGGCGCCACGACCTGGTGCCCAACCTGGTTCGGGTGGTGGCGCGCTACACCGACCATGAGCGCGTGGCCCTGGAAAAGGTCACCCGCCTGCGCAGCGAGGCGCTGCGAACGGACAGTCCTGGGCGGCTGGGCGTGATCGAAGACGAGCTGGAACAGCTGCTTGGCCGCCTGCTGGTGCTCAAGGAGGACTACCCCGACCTGCGCGCCAGCGAGAACTTTGCCCAGTTGAGCCGACAGCTGGTGGAAGTCGAAGAGCACCTGGTCTTTGCCCGGCGCTACTACAACGGCGCGGTGCGCGACCTTAACACCACCATCGAGCAGGTGCCGGACCTGATCATCGCCCGCCTGTTTCGCTTCCGTCCGGCAGAGTTCTACGCCGCCGAGGCCGCTGAGCGCGTGCTGCCCAAGCTGGAGAGCAGAACTTGAGGCTGGCGCGCGCCGTGCTGTGGACGGGGCTGGCGCTGATCGCCGGGGTTCAGACGGCGCAGGCGCTCGATGAGCGCATTCTCGACTACCACAGCGATATCGAGATCCACGCCGACGCTTCGCTGACGGTCAGCGAGCAGATCACCGTTCGCTCGCAGCAGCGCAACATCCGGCGCGGCATCTACCGCGACTTCCCGACCCGCTACCGCGACCGGCTGGGCAAGCGCGTCGTCGTCGATTTCGAGGTCATCGAGGTGCTGCGCGATGGCCGCCCCGAGCCGTGGTTCATCGAGGCCCGTGCCAACGGCGTGCGCATCAATACCGGCAACGACGAGCTGTTGCCCGGGGCCGGCGAATACACCTTCACCATCCGCTACCGGACCAGCCGCCAGCTCGGTTTTTTTCGACGATCACGACGAGCTGTACTGGAACGTCACCGGCCTGGGCTGGGATTTTGTCATCGACCGGGCCAGCGCCCGCGTCGAGCTGCCGGCCGCGGTGCTAGCCGACCAGCTGACCCTGCACCACTACACCGGCCCGGCTGGATCAAGGAGCAGCCATGCCCGGGCCGAGGCGGGCGCGCCCGGCGTGGTCCGGTTCGCCACGGATCAGCCGCTGGCGCCCGGCGAAGGCCTGACGATTGCAGTCGAGTTTCCAAAAGGCCTGGTCGAAGCGCCTACCGCCAGCGAGCGGATGGGCTGGTTCCTGCGCGATAACCGCGGCCTGCTGGTGCTGTTGCTCGGCGGCCTGGGCATCCTGGTGTTCTACCTGCGCGAATGGCTGGCCAAGGGGCGCGGCCCGGAGGCCGGCGTCATCATCGCCCGCTACGAGCCTCCCCAAGGCTACTCCCCGGCCGGCCTGCGCTACCTCTGGAAAGAACGCTACGATCAGGGCTGCTTGACCGCCGACCTGGTCGCCCTGGCGGTGCACGGCAAGGTGGCCATCGAGCACGAGAAGAAATTTTTAGGCGAACGCTGGACCCTGCGCCAGACCGGCCAACGCGCGAGCGGCGAACTGCCGCCCAGCCAGGCCGCGCTGCTCGACAAGCTGTTCGCGAAGGGCCCGACCCTGGAGCTTAAGTCGGCCAACGCCAAGCGCATCCAGGCCGCCATGGCCGGCCACAACAAGGCTTTGGACAAGCGCTTCAAGGGCCCCTACCTCAACCCGAACGGGCGTACCCTGCTGATCGGCTGGTCGGCATCACTGCTGCTGTTGGGCCTGCCCTTTATGGTCGGCGGCGGTCTCAGCGCTGCGCTGGTGATCACGGCGGTGGTACTGATGCTGATCAACGTGGTCTTTACCTTCCTGATGCCGGCACCCACCGAGCGCGGCCGCCGCCTGCTCGACCACATCGAAGGTCTCAAACTGTATCTGAGCGTGGCCGAGCAGCAGGACCTGGCCCGGCTGCAGCGACCGGACGCCGAAGCGCCTTCGCTGACCCCGGAACGCTTCGAACAGCTCCTGCCTTTCGCCCTGGCGCTGGAGGTGGAGGAAGCTTGGACCGAGAAATTCAGCGCCGCGGTGGGTCGGGCCATGGCCGAGCGCACGCGCTCAAGCCTGGGCTGGTATACC
>JBMCIV010000270.1:0-2735 GCA_048616735.1 Wenzhouxiangella sp.
TAAGCAAGCCGCACCGGAAAATCAGCCGGATGCAGAGTAAACTGTGACCGGCAAGCCCGTTTTAGTCCAGAGCCAGGAGCGCCAACGCCGAATGAACCCACGCCTTCCGACCGCCGCCGCCGCGCTGGTGCTGCTGGCCGCTTGCGCAACCACCCCGCCGGACCCGCGCCTGCTCGACAACGCCGAGCAGGCCATTGAAACTGCCCGCGAAGCCGACGCCGAGGAGTACGCGCCGCTGGAGTTGCGCTTTGCCCGGGAACGCCTGGAAGCCGCCCGTTTCCAGCTTGACAACGACCAGGCCGGCCCGGCGCGTCGGCTGGCCGACGAGGCCGAAATCGAGGCGCAGCTGGCGCTGGCGCGAAGCCGCGCGGCGCAGGTCCGGGCCGATCTGGCCCAGCGCCAGCGCGAACTCGAGCGCCTGCGAGCCGATCTGGTCGAGGCCTTTGGTGACGAGGTACTCGAGCCATGACCGGATTTCGCTTGGCTGGGCTAGTCCTGATCGTGCTGCTTCTGGCCGCGTGCGCCGCCCAGCCGCGCGACGACGGCGCGCTCAACAACCTCCAGGCCGACCTGGACGCCTTCAAGGCCGAGCCTGAGCTGGCCGAACTGGTTCCGCTGGCGCTCGCCGACGCCGAGCGGGCGGTGCGCTCAGCCGCATCGGACGGGGTCGCGGAAGACGAGCGGGCCCATCGCATACGGATCGCTGAAAAACGAATCGAAATCGCGCGCGCCGAGGCGTTTCGGGCGCAGGCCACCGCCCGACTCGAGGCCGTGGAAGCCGAACGGACCCGCCTGCTGCTGCGCGCCAGCCGACTCGAAGTTGCCCAGGCCCGCAGAGAAGCCGAACAGGCACGCATGCTCAGCGCGGCCACCAGCGAGGAAATCGAGCGCACCCGGCGCGCCGCCATGACCGCCGACGAACAGCGCGAGCAGGCCACCCGGCGCGAGCAGCAAGCGCGCGAAGAAGCCGAAGCAGCGCGCCGCCTGGCCGACGCGCAGGCCAGCGAAATCGAGCTCGCGCGGCGCGAGGCCGAGCTGGCTTCCGAGGCGGCCGAGTCCCTGCGCCGACGCCTGGAGCTGCTGGAGCTGCGCGAAACCGATCGCGGTGTGATCGTGACCCTCGGCGATGTCTTGTTCGAGCTGGGCCAGACCGAGCTCCAGAGCGGCGCCAGGGAGAACCTGGCCGACGTGGTCGATCTACTCCAAACCGAACCCGAACGCCGCATCCGCATCGAAGGCCATACCGACAGCAGCGGCCCGGCAAACGTCAACATGCGCATTTCCCAGGCGCGGGCCGAGGCGGTCCGCGACGCCCTGGTGGCCATGGGCATCGAGGCCGACCGCGTCCAGGCCGTCGGCATGGGCGAAGAATTCCCCATCGCCAGCAACGAGACCGCCGATGGGCGCAACCAGAATCGACGCGTGGACGTGATCCTGCTCAATGACTGAGATCACGCACTCACCGGTTCGGGGTTGCTCGGCTTGCACGCGAGCAGACTTTGCGCTAAAACCAAGGCTCGGGCTTTGGTCCGCCGCTTGGGTCGGGCTCAGCGCGGCCGGCCGTGATCAAGCCATGCCATTGCCATCACGCCTGACCCCACTCACCTTCCCAGCCCTCTCATAAGGAGTCCTGTCCATGTTCGAAAACCGTCCGCAAGAACTGGAAACCATGCTCAAGGAAAACGACGAATTCCGCCGCCTCTACAGCCACCATCAACAGCTGGAAAAACGCGTCATGGCAGCCGAGAACGGTACCGCTCCGATGGAAGATCTGGCGCTCAACCAGCTCAAGCGTGAAAAGCTCAAGACCAAGGACCAGCTGACCCGGATGATGGATCAGGCCAGCGCCGCCTGACTCTTCGCTCAAGCGCCTGCCATCACGCCCTGCCGGCACCCGGCTGGCGCCGGCGGTCGCCTTGGGTATCCGTGAAAGATGACATCGTGACCCTCTACGACAACGTTCTCGAGCTGATCGGCGACACGCCGATCGTGCGGGTCAACGCGCTCGATGCCGGCCCCTGCGAGCTTTTCCTCAAGCTCGAAAGCGCCAACCCCGGCGGCTCGATCAAAGACCGCATCGCGCTGAACATGATCGAGGCGGCCGAGCAGCGGGGAGACCTCAAGCCGGGTGCGACCCTGGTCGAGGGCACGGCCGGCAACACCGGGCTGGGGCTGGCGCTGGTCGCAGCCCGCAAGGGCTACCGGCTGATCCTGGTCATTCCCGACAAGATGAGCCGGGAAAAGATTTCCAACCTCAAGGCCATGGGCGCCGAAGTCGTCATCACCCGCTCCGATGTCGGCAAGGGCCATCCCGAGTACTACCAGGACCTTGCCCAACGCATCGCCGAAGAAACCCCCGGCAGCTACTTCATCAACCAGTTCGGCAACCCGGACAACCCCTTGACCCACGAAACCATGACCGGCCCCGAAATCTGGCGGCAGATGGACGGCGATCTCGACGCCATCGTCATCGGGGTGGGCTCCAGCGGCACCATCACCGGCCTGTCGCGCTACTTCGCCGAGGTCGCGCCACAGCTCGAACTGATCCTGGCCGACCCGGAAGGCTCCATCCTGGCCGACTACATCGCCAGCGGCAAGGTGCGCGAGGACGCCGGCGGCTGGCTGGTCGAAGGCATCGGCGAGGACTTCCTGCCCTCGATCAGCGACTTCTCCCGGGTCAGCAAGGCCTACTCGATCTCCGACCGCGACAGTTTCCTGACCGCGCGCGAGCTGCT
>JBMCIV010000271.1:0-2715 GCA_048616735.1 Wenzhouxiangella sp.
GAGCCGATCGGTGACGTCGCCGACGGCAAAAATATTCTCGACCGACGTGCGGCTGTAGCGGTCGACCTCGATGCGGTTGCCGGGCCCGGTGTGGACGCCGACGGCTTCCAGCCCCAGGTCCCAGGTGTAGGGCGCGCGCCCGGTGGCGAACATCACCGCGTCGAAGTCCCGGGCCTGATCGTCGGAAAAGGTCACGCGAAGGCCGTCGGCTTGCTGCTCGAGCCGGGCCGGCGCGGCGTGGTACATGAACTCGATGCCGCGTGCGGCCATGCCCGCCTCGACCGCTTCGCGGATATCCTCATCAAAGCCGCGCAGGATGCGCTCGCGCCGGTAGGCCAGCGTCACCTGCGCGCCCAGCCCGTTGAAGATGCCGGCAAATTCGACCGCGATATAGCCGGCCCCGGCGATCAGGATGCGCTTTGGCAGCTGCGCCAAGTGAAAGGCCTCGTCGGAGGTAAAACCCAGCGACGCGCCCGGAATATCGGGCACCCACGGCCGCCCGCCGACCGCGATCAGGATTTTTTCGGCCGTGTAGCGCTGCTCACCGACCTCTACGGTATGTTCGTCGATCAGACGTCCGCGACCCATGTACAGGGTCACACCGGCCGCCTCGAGCAGGCCCAGGTAGACCCGGTTGAGGCGATCGATCTCGCGATCCTTGGTCGCGATCAGCTCAGGCCAGGAGAACTGCGCCGGCGGCACGTCCCAGCCGTAGCCGCCGGCGTCGCTGAACGCCTCGGCGAACTGCGAGGCGTAAACCAGCAGCTTTTTCGGCACGCAGCCGCGGATGACGCAGGTTCCCCCGACCCGCGATTCCTCGCAGATGCCGACGCGCGCGCCGTGGCCGGCGGCGATGCGCGAGGCGCGAACGCCGCCGGAACCGGCGCCGATGACGAAAAGATCGTAGTCGTACTCTGTCATTGAACAACTCTTGCCGTAATCCGGGAGGAATGGTTAAGGGGTACCGATGGTACGATATTCGGATCCGTAAACCCTGTGCATGTTTTCGCCTGCCTGATGACTGATCCCTGCGGCCGCTTGCGCGGCGTCACCGCCTTTCGATGAGTGCCCTGCTCAAGGCCGAACAGGTGGGCTTCACCCGGTCCGGTGAGCTGGTGTTCGAGCCGGCCGACGTTTGTCTCGACGCCGGCCAGGCGCTGGTGATCTCCGGGCCCAACGGCAGCGGCAAAACCACCCTGCTGCGGGTCCTGGCCGGCATCCTCGAACCGGCCACCGGCAAGCTAGAGCGTCTGGCCAGCCTGGCCTTTTTGGGCCACCTTGCCGCGGTCAAGGGCGACTTGAGCTGCCGCGAAAACCTTGAATTCAGCACCCGCTTCAGCGGCCAGCCCGGCATGACGGTCAATCGCGCCCTGGCGCGGGTCGGCCTGGCCGGGCTGGGGCTGCGTCCGGCACGCGCGCTCTCGGCCGGACAAAAACGCCGCCTGGGCCTGGCCGGTCTGCTGGTCGCCCGGCGCGACATCTGGCTGCTCGACGAGCCCTACGCCAGCCTCGACGACGCCGGCGGCGAGTTGGTCGACCAGCTGCTCGACGAGCACCTCGCCCAAGGTGGCACCGCGGCATTGTCGACCCATCAGCGCCAGCCCCGGCTGCAGACCGATCCCGACCGCCTGGTCATTCGACCCGCCCGGCCGGAGCCGGTTCGATGACGCGCGCCACGCTCGCCCTGCTGCGCCGCGACCTGCGCCTGGCCGTGCGCCACGGCGGTGAATCGCTGATGCCGCTGGTTTTTCTGTTTGCCGTTCTCATTCTGGTTCCACTGGGCGTAGGTCCGGGCCCCAACCTGCTGGCCGCCATCGCCCCCGGCATGGTCTGGGTCGCGGCGCTGCTGGCCAGCCTGCTGGCGCTCGAGCATCTGTTTCGACCCGATCTGGACGACGGCACGCTGGAACAATGGTGGACCGGGGAAACGCCGGTTGGCTTGCTCGTGGTCACCCGGCTGTTCAGCCACTGGTTGATCACCGGACTGCCCGTGATCCTGTTCGCCCCGGTCGCGGCGCAGATGCTGTATCTACCCGATCGCGCGCTTGGTACGCTGATGCTCAGCCTGCTGATCGGCACCCCGCTGTTGTCGCTGATCGGTGGCCTGGCATCGGCGCTCACGCTGGGCACCAACCGCGGCAGCGTACTTCTGTCTATTCTAATTTTTCCGCTGGTGGTTCCCGTGCTAATCTTTGCTACTGGCGCGGTTTCGGCGGCCGCCGACGGGCTTTCTGCGCGGGCTCATCTGGGTCTGCTGAGCGCGCTTCTGATTCTGGCCGTCACGCTGATTCCATTGGCCACAACTGCTGCTCTCAGGCTCAATATCGAATGATCTGGCACAACATCAAGGTCGGTTTTCATCGACTGGGCTCGCCCCCCGTTTTTCATCGTCTGTGTCGGGTGGTGGCGCCCTGGCTATGGCTGGGCGCAGCCATCTGCGCCGCCTTCGGCTTGTACAAGGCGCTGTACCTGGTGCCGCCCGATTACCAGCAAAGCGACAGCTTCCGCATTCTCTACGTTCACGTGCCGGCCGCCTGGCAGGCGATGGCCGGCTACCTGGTGATGTCCGTGCTGGCCGTCATCGCCCTGGTCTGGCGCATCCGGACCACCGAAATCATGGCCATGATGGGCGCACCCATCGGCGCGGCGTTCACCGTCATTTGCCTGGCCACCGGATCCATCTGGGGTCGCCCGATGTGGGGCACCTGGTGGGCC
>JBMCIV010000272.1:0-2711 GCA_048616735.1 Wenzhouxiangella sp.
GAGCTACCGAAGCTGGCCCTGCGGCGCAAGCATTCGATCGAGGCTGTGGTCGACCGTTTTCGCGTCCGGGCTGTGGATTCGGGGTCCGGGGCAGGTCCGGGATCGGGGTCCGGGACAGGCCCCGGATCGGAGTCCGGGGCAGGCCCCGGATCAGGGTCCGGGGCAAGCATGGCCCAGCGCCTGGCCGAAAGCTTTGAAACCGCGCTGAAGCTGGCCAACGGCAGTGCGGTGGTCGCCCCGATGGATCCCGACCAGGGCCTGGCCGAGCTGCTGTTTTCCTCCAAGTTCGCCTGCCCGGTGTGCGACTACAGCCTGACCGAGCTGGAGCCGCGGATGTTCTCGTTCAACAACCCCAACGGCGCCTGCCCAAGTTGCGACGGCCTGGGGGTGACTCAGTTCTTCGACCCCGATCGGGTGGTGGCCAACCGCGACCTGCCGCTGGCCGGCGGCGCGATCCGCGGCTGGGACCGGCGCAACGCCTATTACTTTCAGTTGATCCAGTCGCTGGCCCGGCATTACGATTTCGACGTCGAGACGCCGTTTCGCAAGCTGCCGAAAAAGCTCCAGAACATCCTGCTCTACGGCAGCGGCGACGAGGCGATCGCGTTTCGCTACCTGTCCGAGCGCGGCGGCCAGACCCGCAAGCACCCCTTCGTCGGCATCATCCCCAACCTGGAAAAGCGCTACCGCGAGACCGACTCGCGCATCGTACGCGAGGAACTGTCGCGCTACATTTCCAGCCAGCCCTGTCCCGAATGCCACGGCCAGCGCCTCAACCGCGAGGCTCGACATGTGTTCGTCGGCGGCCACAACCTGCCCGAGATCGCCAGCTGGTCGATCCAGCGCTCGCTGGACTTCTTCGAGCAACTGACCCTGCCCGGCTGGCGCGGCGAGATCGCCGGCAAGATCCTCAAAGAAGTGCGCGAGCGCCTGCAGTTCCTGGTCAACGTCGGCCTGGACTACCTCACCCTGGATCGCCAGGCCGATACCCTGTCCGGCGGCGAGGCCCAGCGGATTCGCCTGGCCAGCCAGATCGGCGCCGGCCTGGTCGGGGTGATGTACGTGCTCGACGAGCCCTCCATCGGCCTGCACCAGCGCGACAACGACCGCCTGCTCGCCACCCTGACCCGCCTGCGCGACCTGGGCAACACCGTGATCGTGGTCGAGCACGATGAAGACGCCATCCGCTCCGCCGACCACGTGGTCGACATCGGTCCGGGCCCGGGGGTGCACGGCGGCCAGATCGTCTACAGCGGCCCTCCGGCCGGCCTGCTCGACTGCGCGGGCTCGCTGACTGGCGATTATCTGTCCGGCCGACGCCGGATAGAGATTCCCGCCCAGCGCCACAAGCCGGACCGAAAGCGCCGCTTCCGCATCACCGGGGCGGCCGGCAACAACTTAAAGCAGGTCGACCTGGACATCCCGGCCGGGCTTTTTGTCTGCGTGACCGGCGTATCGGGCTCGGGCAAGTCCACCCTGATCAACGACACCCTGTACCGGCTGCTGGCGCGCGAGCTCAACGGCGCGGCCGAAAACCCGGCACCAATGGCCGATTTCTCGGGGCTGGAGCTGTTTGACAAGGTGGTCGACATCGACCAGAGCCCGATCGGGCGCACGCCGCGCTCCAACCCCGCGACCTACACCGGCCTGTTCACCCCCATCCGCGAGCTGTTTGCCGGCACCCAGGAGGCGCGCACCCGCGGCTACAAGCCCGGGCGGTTTTCCTTCAACGTCAAGGGCGGGCGCTGCGAAGCCTGCCAGGGCGACGGCCTGATCCGGGTCGAAATGCACTTTCTGCCCGACATCTTCGTGCCCTGCGACGTCTGCGGCGGCAAGCGCTACAACCGCGAAACCCTGACGGTGACCTACAAGGGCAAGAACATCCACGAAGTACTCGAAATGACGGTCGAGGACGCGCTGGAATTCTTCGAGCCGGTGCCGGTGGTGGCGCGCAAGCTCCAGACCCTGATGGACGTGGGCTTGAGCTACATCCAGCTCGGCCAGAGCGCGACCACCCTGTCCGGCGGCGAGGCCCAGCGCATCAAGCTGGCCCGCGAGCTGTCCAAGCGCGATACCGGCAATACCCTCTACATCCTCGACGAGCCGACGACAGGGCTGCATTTCCACGACGTCAAGGCCCTGCTCGAAGTGCTCCACCGCCTGCGCGACCACGGCAATACCGTGGTCGTCATCGAGCACAATCTCGACGTGATCAAGACCGCCGACTGGATCATCGACTTAGGCCCCGAAGGCGGCGACGGCGGCGGCCGGATCATCGCCAGCGGCACGCCGGAGCAGGTGGCGCAAGCAAAAGGCTCGTGGACCGGAGAATACCTCGCGCCGCTGCTGGGCACGCCGCGCAAGCGCAAGAAAAGCGCCTGAGAAGAAGACCGGCACCGGCGCGGCGAGCGCTTAGCCTTCGTCGCTGTCGTCGGCCTGCAGCCGTTCCCGGCGCTCACGCTCTTCTTCGCGCGCGGCATCGATGATGCCCATCAGCTCGGCCAGGTTGACGTCACCGAGCTCGGGCTCGTAGCGCCCGCTCAGGCGGCTGTCGGGCTGCAGCCGACCGGCCGCATACAGCGCCCACATCTCCTTGCCGTAGTCGGTCTCGAGCAGCTGCGGGGCGAAGCGACCAAAAAAGCGCCGCAGGCGGTCGACATCGCGCACCAGCAGCATGGCCGCCGAGTTGTTGGCCGCGGCGTTGACCGCCT
>JBMCIV010000273.1:0-2711 GCA_048616735.1 Wenzhouxiangella sp.
GCTGCTTGATGACTGGCTGACCCACCCGGTCTTTGGCCTGATTGCCTTTGTTGTGGTGATGGGCGCGCTGTTTCAATCCATCTTCATGCTGGCCGAAACGCCGATGAACTGGATCGACAGCGGCTTTGCCAGCCTGGGCGCGGCCGCCTCGGGCTGGCTGCCGGACAATCTGCTCGGCAGCTTTATCGTCGACGGGGTCATCGCCGGACTGGGCGGAACGCTGATCTTCCTGCCCCAGATCTTCATTCTGTTTCTGCTGATCTCGGTACTCGAAGACACCGGCTACCTGGCGCGCGCGGCCTTCGTGGTCGACCGCTACATGGCCCGGGCCGGTCTGCCCGGGCGAGCGTTCGTGCCCATGCTCTCGGCCCATGCCTGCGCGATCCCGGCCATCATGAGCACCCGCACCATCGACAACCCGCGCGATCGCCTGGCCACCATGCTGGTGCTGCCGCTGTTTTCCTGCTCGGCCCGCATCCCGGTCTACATCATGGTCACGGCCATGCTGTTCGCCGATCAACCGCTGCTGGCCGGCGCGGTGTTTGCCGGCGCCTATTTTCTCGGCATCGTGGCCGCCTTTGCCGCGGCCGTGGTCATCCGCGGCACGCTGCTCAAGGGCCGGCCCAACCCGCTGTTGATCGAACTGCCTTCCTACAAGCGCCCGCACCTGCAAACGGCGCTGACCACCGCCATCGACCGCAGCGGCCTGTTTCTGCGCCGGGCCGCCACCCTGATCCTGACGATCAGCGTGATTCTGTGGGCCCTGGGCACCTTCCCGCGCCTGGACCCGGAGCAGCTGCCGGCCGCGAGCGCTCAGCAGGTCGAGCAGCTCCAGGCCGAACAAGCCGCGCCTGAGCGCGTCGACGCCGTACTCGCCGCCGCCCAGCTGGAGCACTCCTTCGCCGGGCGTCTGGGCAAGACCATCGAGCCGGTCTTCGCCCCGCTGGGCTTCGACTGGCAGATCAGCGTCGGCGTGCTGGCCTCGTTTGCCGCCCGCGAGGTCATAGCGTCGACCCTGTCGGTGCTCTACGGCATGGGCGGCGAGGCCGAAGAAGATCCCGACAGCATCGGCGAGCGCTTGCGCGACAACGTCTCGCCGGCCGCGGGCTTGAGTCTTTTGGTGTTTTTCGTCCTGGCCATGCAGTGCCTGCCGACCCAGGTCATCACCCGTCGCGAGACCGGCACCTGGCGCTGGCCGCTGTTCCAGCTCGGCTACATGTCGATCCTGGCCTACACGGCCGCTTTCATCGTCTACCAGCTCGGCTCGATCTGGCTGGGCTGAAGCCAGCGGCCGACCCAACCCCGCTTCAATCGCGACGCCGGGCCGTGGCGCGCTCGCTGAGACGGCTCGGCTTTTGGCTGCGCGGCGCGCGCGATGTCGATCTGGACGCAGGCCGATCGAGGCCGGCACGCGCTCGATCGCTGGAACCTTGGCGTGCCGTCGGGGCCGTCTGGCTTGGGACACGCTCCCGCCCCGTCGCGCGCGGAGCCAAACTGCGCCCCGGGCTGGTGGTCCGCAGCGTGCTGCTGCGCGCGCGCGCTGTGGTCTGCGCAGGCGAGGACGACTGGGCCCTCAAGGGGCTTGGCGCTGCAGCGCGCGGCGAGACGGTCGGTCGAGCCGCCGCCGGCGGCGTGCTGCGCGCCGACGAAGCCGCCCTCGACGCGCGTTCCGGCCGGCGCTGCTCGACCGACAAGCCGCGCTTCGGGGCGGCGCTGGACGGCGCGCGGGTCGCCCGGGCCGTCGCTGGGCTTTGGGCCCGGTCCGGCCGACGGGTCGAGCGCTGCGACGCGCCGCTCAAGGTTCGCGAGGGCGACGTGGCCTGCGCGTTCGATGAACGCCTCGTGGTCAGGCGATTCTCTGCGCTCCTCTGACTGGTGGTTGCTCGACCGGAGCGCGGCTGGCCGCTCGATTGCGTCTGCCGATCCAGGCCCGAACGCCGGTCTGCCGCCCACTGGCGCTGCTGCGAGCGAGTTTCGGCAACCCGCGGCGCAATGGAGCCGCTACTGACACGACCCGCCGTGCGCTGCCGGCTGGACTGGATGCCGGCCTGGCGATGACGATCGGGCACGGCGGCCCGGTACGCTACGCCGCGGCGATGGGACGGCTTGTGCGTCCAGCGCCGGGCGGCGTCGTGGCGCGCCAGGTCGCGGCCGCTGTAGAAGTGTTGGTGCACCACGGTCCGCGGCTGCGGGTAGTGACTGGGACGATAGTGGTGGTGGTGGTGGTGATGGACCACCACGACCTGGCGCCGCGACCAGTGGAAGGAGCTGAAGAAAAAGGTCGGGGCGACGTGGTAGGCCGGCGACCAGTAAAAGGCCACGCCGCTTCGGTGGCGACGCGGATGGTGCCAGGCAACGGGCGGGTAGTCGGCCCAGTGCCAGCGCCCATAGACCACGCGCGGGTTGTAGTCGGGCAGGTAAATCACCTGCCGGCGGGCCGGCTCGATGTAGATGACCTCGCGCTCGCGCACGACCTGAACGTGCTCGTTGCTGCCCAGATGACCCGATCGATGGGCCTGCCCCCTGAGCCGCTGAATGCTGTCGAGCACGTCTTCTTCCTGGACCAGGAAGGCATCGCCCAGACGCTGGGTCCAGTCCAGGTCCGAGTCCATGCGCACCAGCAGATCGGGAAAGGCCACCAGCGCCATGACCGACGGATCCCACGGGTAGTCGACCACGGCCTCGACTGCGACCTCACCGTGCAGGTCCGG
>JBMCIV010000274.1:0-2706 GCA_048616735.1 Wenzhouxiangella sp.
GCCGCCGCCGGCTTCATCGCCCTGCTCTACGGAGAAGAGCTGGTGGCGTTTTGGTTGTATCCGTAGCACACCACTTGCCGACCATTCAGAATCAACTCCCAGTGGCGGATTTGGTCTAGATGGCAGGATTCCAACGCACGTGATGTCCAGATCACCGACTATCAAAGCGTCACTTCAGTCGGCCGAATACAAGCGCCGTCCCACCCGGCGGATATGGTCGAGCAGGGCCTGGTTTTGGAGAGAAACTGGTGACGGTCGGGTTGCATAGCGAATCAAATATAATGCTAAATTAAGTACTATATTTCGCATCAGGATGGAACATGGAAAAGCTCAAAGCAGACCTCTCGGCCAGCGTGACCGAATTCAAGCGCAGCCCTACCCGTCTTATCGAACAGGCTGCCGGACGTCCACTGGCTGTGCTGGTCAACAACCGACCCGCTTTTTATGCTCTGTCGGCCGAGGCGTTCGAGCGCATCGCTGACATCCTCGACGACCTGGAACTGTCAGAAATAGCGCAGCATCGTCTGCGCGACGGCGAGTTTGTGGAGACCGAACTCGACGAGCTGTGAGCACGCGCTATCGACTGCTTTTCCACCCGGGCCGCCAGAAAAGAATGGGACAAGCTGCCGCCTGACATCCGCTCCCGTTTCAAGGCCAAGTTAGCCAAGCTGCTCGACGGCTCGGAGAGCCCGCCGCCCGGCAACCGCCTGTCCGGCGCCCCCGATTTGTGCAAGATCAAGCTACGCCAGGCCGGCTACCGTCTGGCATATCATCTCAACCGTGGTGAACTGACAATCCTGGTCATTGCCGTTGGCAAGCGCGAACGCGATAGCGTCTATCGAGTACTGAGTAGAAGAATCCAGCGGCCTTGATCTTGCTCAGCCGGCCGAATACAGCCGCTGCCCGACGCGGCGGATATGTTCGAGCAGGGCCTGGTTTTCGATCCGCGAGTAGACCGAAACAGACCGCCGCTCAATCGGCGAACACCACCCGGTCCTTGCCCTCGGACTTGGCGCGGTACATGGCCAGGTCGGCGCGGGCCAGCCAGTCCGACCAGGTTTCGCCGGGGCGCAGCACGGCCAGGCCGATGGAAACGGTCACCGGGCCGTTGGGGCAGCGCAGGTTTTCGCGCAGCAGCCCCATGAGCTTATCCAGCGCGATTTCAGCACCCTCGCGGTCGGTGTGGTTAAGCAACAGCACGAATTCCTCGCCGCCGAGCCGGTAAAAGCGGTCGGCCTTGCGGCTTTGCTGCTCGACGATGCGGGTCAGGTCGATCAGCACCTGGTCGCCGACCTCGTGGCCCTGGCTGTCGTTGACCTGCTTGAAGTTATCGAGATCCAGCAGGGCCAGCGCAGCGGGTTGGGCGTGGCGGGCCGCCCAGTCGATGGCCTCGGTCAGATCCTCGCGCAGAAGCCGCCGGTTCAACGCGCCGGTAAGCGCGTCGCGCGAGACCATCTCGCTCAAGCGATCGCGGTGGAAGTGGGTGTAGGTGGCGAAAATCATCGAAAACAGCCCGACCATGACGATCGACGCCAGAAAGGTGACCAGTTCGGCGGTCTCCCGGAAATACGGGGAATAAGCGCTGATGAGAAGCACCATCGCGATGTTGAACCCGAGCGCAAACCGCCAGCCCGAAATCATGAAATTGGCCACCACCGTCGGGAAAGCCCAGAACGGCGGGTTGCCCAGCACCACCACCATCACCACGCAGGCCGAAGTCACCAGCCCCACGATCAAGCGGCGCGCGCCCACGGTGCGGCCGGTTTTCCAGCTGTAGGCAAAAACAGCCAGGATGGCGGCGACCGTCAAAGCATTGCCCAGCGCCGCCAGCGGCTGGCCGAGAAAAGCGCGGTAGACCATGAAGGGCAACAGCGTCGCGCTGAGCAGCGCCGCGAACAGCGCCATCAGCGACAGGTGGAAATCGCCGATCAGGCGGCGTCGAGCGCGCGCTAGGCCAGCGCGCCGGTCGATACGTTCAAGCCTGGACAATGATCGACCGTGCCGCACCCCATTCGCCTATTGAATTTTTGTGCTTGATCTTTGAAGTATATCGCAGCCCGGGCGCGTGAACCACGCCCATCATCAGGCCGCATTCGCCAGCGGGTCCGGCACAATCAAGGCGCGTTCCGCGGCGCATGGCCGGGCTTTACCACGGCAAGAAACGACGCCGGGACGCGCCGCCCCAACGGCTCAAAGCGTTACCCGATTGGCTGCTTGGGCGGCTAGCCGATGGCCCGCTGGCCGGTCGGCAGGGCCGGCGCGCCGACAAACTGATCGGCGGCGTCGTCTTCCACCGCCTGGTGCGGGTAGCCGGTGCGGGCCAGGAACTGCTCGAACGCCGGCTGGTCGGCCGCCGGCACCAAGAAACCGGCCAGCACCCGGCCGTAGGCGGCACCGTGGTTGCGGTAGTGAAACAGGCTGATCGACCAGCGCCCGGCCAGCACGTCCAGGAACTGCTCCAGCGCGCCGGGGCGCTCGGGGAACTGGAAGCGGTAGAGCACCTCGCGCTCGGGGCTGGCGCAGCGCCCGCCGACCATGTGGCGCAGATGATCGCGGGCCAGCTCGTTGTCGGTCAGGTCGGTGACCGGAAAACCGGCGTGGGCCAGGCGCTGGTAGAGCTCATCGCGCCGCCCGCGCCCGCCGCCCATGCGCATGCCGACGAACACGTGGGCCTCCTCGGGTGAGGAAAAGCGGTAGTTGAACTCG
>JBMCIV010000275.1:0-2706 GCA_048616735.1 Wenzhouxiangella sp.
GTTGTCGGCCAGAAAAGCCGCCAGACGCGGGTCGTGCTTGCCGTAGACCACGCTGCCGCCCACGGCCACGACGCGAAAGGCCGAAGGATCCAGGTCGCTGGCCGAATCCGCATCGACCAGGCGCACCTCGACGCCGCGACCGTCCAGGCGCCGCTGCATGCGCTGAACGATGGCGCGGGTGTGGCCGTCGCGGCTGGCGTAGACGATCAGGACGTCAGGCATGTTGCTGACGCTCCGCTTCCAGCCGCTCGGCCCGTTCGCCGATCGAGCGCGTGAGCCCGTTGAACAGCACCAGGTGGGGTAAGTACATGGCATACCAGTACAACAGCCCCCAGGTGCCGGCCGGATGCCAGGTTGCCGTGGCGTGGATGCGCGTGCCCTCGCCATCGGGTAAGGCGACAAACTCCAGCACGCCGTCGCCGGGCGCCTTCATGCCAAAGCGCAGGGTAAAGCGCTCGCCGGGCTCCATGGCGATGACTTCCCAGGAATCGATCGCATCGCCCAGCTCGATGATCTCCGGATCGCGTCGAAAGCGCCGCCGGCCGCGCCCGCCGACCAGCCAGTCGATCCACTCCCTGATGGTCCAGAGAATGTTGAGATAAAAGTAGCGGTTTTCGCCGCCGATACGGGTCATGACTTTCCACACCGCCTCGGGGCTGGCCTTGGTCCAGTAGTTGCCGGTGGCCTGCTTGCCGTAATAGGCGCTATGGTGGTTCATGCCGCGAAACACGAACCCGCCGTCTACCCAGCGGGTGTAAACCGGCTGGTTGCGCTCATGTTCATATACGGCTTCGGTCGCCTCGCGGTAGCTCAGCAATCTCTGCGGAACCAGCTCGCGGATCCGGGCATCGTCGGCGGTGAAGTTCTGGCGCATGCCCTCGATCAGGGCGCCCGCGATGGACGAAGGCACGGCGCTAACCAGCGGCAGGAACACCGCGGCCATGCGCTCGGTCAGAAACGGGATGCGCAGGATTTTTCTCGGCTTGACGCCACCGACCTCGGCGATGATCCGCATCTGGTCGGCATACGACATCAAGTCGGGGCCGGCGGCATCGAAAATTTCGCCGGCCGCTTCGGGCATGACCGCCAGCTCCATGGCGTACTTGCACATGTTCTCCAGCGCGATCGGCGGCGAGACCCGATCCACGTAGGGCGGCGAGATCAGGAACGGCAGGTGAAAAATGGCGTCGCGCATGACCTCGAAAGCCGCCGAACCGGGTCCGACGATGATGCCGGCACGGATTTCGGTCACCGGCACGCTGCCCTCGCGCAGGGTATCGCCGATGCGCTTGCGCGCCACGATGTGCTGGGTATCGGCACCGTCGGGCACCAGGCCCCCAATGTAGAACACCCGCTCGACGCCGGCTTCGGCCGCGGCCTCGGCAAAGTTGCGCGCGCCGTCGATTTCAAGCTGCATGTAGTTCTTGCCGGCGCACATGGCGTGGATTAAGTAGAAGGCCACACGGGTCCCGTCGAACTTGCCGACCAGGCTTTCCGGGTCGAGCACATCGCCTTGGGCAATCTCGCAGTGCGGCCAGCGTTCCGGCCAGCGCACGCCGTCGAGCTTTTCCGGCGTGCGCGCCAGGGCCCGCACCGGGATACCCTGATCGAGCAGGTAGGTTGCCAGATGACCGCCCATGTAGCCGGTCACGCCGCTGACCAGCCAGGGTCTTGAATCGCCCGCTGGCGCGCTGGCCGTAGTGTCGCTGTCGTCGTTCATGTCAACAACCCTTGATCTGGCGGCCGGACGATCCGGCGCATTGCAATGTATCGAATCGCCGGGCCGCAACCGCTTGATATGCATCAATCGCTGCCGGCGGCGGCGGTGCTAGCTTTCGCCCCTTATCGACCTGGCTCTGCCGCGAGGACCGACGTGAAAAATTCTCTCCTGCCCGCCAGGCTCGACCTGGCGCAAAGTATCACAGGCCTGGCGCTGGCGCTCTTCATGGCCTTCCACCTGATCTTCGACTCATCGATTCTGCTCGGTGCCGGCGCCTTCGATTTCGTCTCCGGCGCGCTGGAAGGCAAGCTCATTTTCGGCGAAAAAATACCCCTGGTCACCACCGCGGTGGTGCTGGTGGTGTTCGTGATCTTCATCGCCCACGCCGGACTGGCCATGCGCAAGTTTCCGCAGAACGCCCGTCAGTACCGCACCTTCCGCACCCACATGAAAGAGATGCGCCACGGCGATACCAGCCTGTGGTGGCTGCAGATCTGGACCGGGTTCGCGATGTTCTTTCTGGCCTCGGTCCATCTGTACATCATCATGACCCAGCCGCAGACGATCGGCCCGGCCGGCTCGGCCTACCGCATCGTGTTTGAGTGGAAGTGGCCGCTGTACCTGGTGCTGACCGTGGCCGTGGTGCTGCACGCTGCCGTCGGCCTGTACCGACTGGCGCTCAAGTGGGGCTGTTTCGAGGGCAAGGATCCGAACCGGCGGCGCAAGACCTTAAAAAAAGCGGTCTGGATCGTGACCGCGGTCTACCTGACCATGAGCCTCGCCGCGCTGGGCGCTTTCATCCATATCGGCCTGACCGGCCAGGACCATTTCGGCACCGTCGTTGAAGGGATTGGATCATGAAGATCGTCTACACCGATGTGCTCGTGATCGGCGGCGGGCTGGCCGGCCTGCGCACCGCCGTCGGCGTCAAGCAGCGCGGCTTCGACACCATCGTCTTGAGCCTGGTCCCGGCCAAGCGCTCGCAT
>JBMCIV010000276.1:0-2701 GCA_048616735.1 Wenzhouxiangella sp.
AGCGCACGGCGGTGACGTCCGGATGCTGGGCGGCGGCCTGGATGGCGGTTTCGCCATACGCACGGTTGATCTCGGTGCGCATCACGCGCTCGGCCTGCCAAAACGGGTTCATGGTGCCCTCGAACAGGGCGTCGCCGGCTTCTTTCTGGATGCGGGCAACGGTGGCCAGGCCGCGCTTGCTGAGCAGGTCCTCGGGCACGTTTTCGCCGCGCAGCAACAGGTCGCGGGCGGCCTGCGCGGCCGACTGGCCCTGGACGATGGCACGCTCGATGGCGTTTTGCACTTGCTCGCGGGCGCCACGACTGACGCGCCAGAGGCGGTCGGATAGCTGCAGGCCGTTGGCATCCCGGAATTCGCGCACAAAGGCGAGCACGTCGGCGCGGATCTGGTCGGTATCAATGCCGGCGGCTGCGGCAGCGGCCCACGCGGCGGCGCCGGCGGCGGTGGACTGCTGCAGGCCGGCGGCGACCAGGGATTCAGTCTGCTGGGCCAGGTCATCGAAGTGCTGGCGGATCAGAACCTCGGCCTGGCGGATCTTGTTGGCCGGGATCCGGCCGTCGCTGTCGGCCAGCAGGGCCAGATCGCGCTGCAGTGCGGCCAGTGTTTCCTCATGCGCCTGGCGCAGGGCGCGAGCCTGCTCGTCCAGGAATCGCGACAGCTCGCGCGCGGCCTGTTGCTGGGCTCGTCGGATCTGGCGGCCGGTGGGGTTGGCGTCGGTGGTCATCAGTTGCTGATGCTCGTCCCGCTGTCCCCCTTCCGCTCATTGCCCGGCGTGATGCTCACGCGCGGGCGGCTGGCGGGGCGGCCGGGGTCGTTTTCGGGGTATGGGTCTTTGTCTTTGCCTTCGACCTCGAGCTGCTGCCGAACGGCGGCCGGGTCCTGGCCGGCGGCCTCCCAGACCATCTCGTCAGGCAGGCCGATGGCCTGGTATTTGAGGGCACGGTCGGCGCGCTGGTTGAGGGTTTCGGTGTGCCGCTCAGCGAATCCGACGGTGAAGTCGTAGGCGTCCGGGTCGACGCCGGCCAGCATCAGGTCGAGGCGGAAGCCGAATTCATACAGCTGGGCGGCCAGGTCCTGCAGGCTGTCGAGCTCGTCGAAAAAATCGCGCTTTATGTCTTCCAAGATGTCGCGGCTCAGGCCTTCGAAATAGCCGAGCATGCCCTTGGGCATGGGCGAGCCCGACAGGAAAGTGTCCATCAGGTGCACCACGTCGGCGATCTGGTCGAGGTTGGCGTCACCGCCGACGACCGACACTGCGGCGTCCTTGGTGTTGCTGTAGTAGTCGCGCCAGTTGCCCTCTAGCTGGTCGGCCTCTACGTCGGCGCGGTAGTCCTTGAGCTTTTCCTCGGTCATGCCCGGCAGGTTGTGGTGCATGCGCTGGGGCGCGCGGCTGCGGCGGCGGACTACGAGGTCCTCCTCGGTCATGCGCAGTTTGTTCCAAATCACGCGGGTGGCATCCAGGTACGGGCGGCCCAGGCTGCCCCAGTCGTCAAAATTGTCCGGCGTCAGCCGGCCCATGGTGAGCTGGTACAGGGCGAAATGGGCCAGGTACTCGCCGGTGACGGGGTTGATCTGACGCCAGGCGCGGGCCGGGTCTTTGAAGCGGCCGGTAGGGTCGACCAGGGGGACCAGCGTTTCGGTGGGCATGCGCACGGCCCCGACCACCTGGGGCTTTTCGGTGCTGAGCACCCACTGAATGGGCAGACTGCCTTCCATCATGAAGCCGCGCAGGTCGGATTCCACTTTTTCGCGTCGGTGCAGGTGCAGGCGGCGCTCGAAGCCTTTCCAGGCCTTGATCAGCCGGGTGTTGCCGCTGCTGGTGTGCAGGCGCAGGCCACCCTTCGCCGCGGCGCGCGCGGTGCGGCCATGGATACGCTTGACGCGCGGATCGACGCGGTCCATGTAGCGGATGCGCATGATGGTGGCGCGCAGCTCGAAGTCGACGTAATTGGCCAACGCCATTTCGCGGCGCATCCAGTTTTCGACGCTGGGCCTGCGCCCGGTTTCGGTGCTGGGCTGGGTTTCGCCGGGCAGCTTTTGGTCCGGGGCGGGGTTGGTCCGGCCGTACAGGCCGAAGGTCAGGCGGGAAAGCAAGCTCATGTCAGGCGGCTCCTGCGAGTAACTGTTGGCGGCTGCGCGGGCTGGTGAGGATGACGGGCGCAACCTCTTCGGTCATGCCCCGGGTAGCAAGCGACCAGACCGAGGCCATGGCGGCGTCGAAACTGTCGTCGCCCAGGGTTGGGCGGACCATTTGATAGCTGCTGTAGGGCTTGGTGGTCGGCACGGCCTTGACGTTGGGCAGCTGGCGGACCAGGGTGCGGTGGCCGATCGTGCTGAGGTCGAGCAGGTCTTCGTCCTGGTCGTCGAAATACGGGATGACCGCGCGACCTTCGTGAAACACGCGGCGCAGGGTCTGCGCCATCTGATGCTTGGCCATGCCGTCGAAGCGGATGGGGCTGAATGCCCATTCCGGCCAGGTGCTGTCACTGCTTTGGCCTTCCTCGATCGTACGCCGATCGGTCTCGATCAGATTCTGCTGGTACAGGATGTCGTTGACCAACGCGATCAGGCCCACGCCGTAGGCGTCGCCGAGGGCGTAATCAGGCCGGAAATAGCGCCAGATCGAGACAATATCCCGGGCGACGGCCATGTCATCGGCGCTTGCCGGCCAGGTCTTGACGAAGGGGAAAAAGCACCATTC
>JBMCIV010000277.1:0-2692 GCA_048616735.1 Wenzhouxiangella sp.
CAAGATGGGGTGGCCAACGGCCTGGAAGAGACCTGGTTCGAGGACGGCACCCTGAACGTCAGCTACAACTGCGTGGACCGGCACCTTGACGAGCGCGGCGACCAGACAGCCATCATCTGGGAAGGCGACGATCCCGACAACAGCCTCAAGATCAGCTACCGCGAGCTGCATGAAAAAGTCTGCCGGCTGGCCAACGCCCTGCGCGACCAGGGGGTCAAGAAGGGCGACCGGGTCACGCTGTATCTGCCGATGATCCCGGAAGCCGCGGTCGCGATGCTGGCCTGCGCACGCATCGGCGCGGTTCATTCGGTGGTCTTCGGCGGCTTTTCGCCGGGCGCGCTGGCCGATCGCATCGTCGACTGCGGGTCTTCGGTCGTCATCACCGCCGACCAGAGCGTGCGCGGCGGCAAGAAGGTGCCGCTCAAGACCAACGTCGACAAGGCGCTGGCCCAGGAACGGGTGACCACGGTGAAAAACGTCATCGTGGTCAAGCGCACCGGCGGTGAAATCGACTGGACCGACGGGCGCGATCTCTGGTACGAAGAAATCACCGCCAGCGCCGACAGCGACTGTCCGCCGGAAGAAATGAACGCCGAAGATCCGCTGTTCATCCTCTACACCTCCGGCTCCACCGGCAAGCCCAAGGGCGTACTCCACACCACGGCCGGCTACCTGCTCTATGCAGCAATGACCCACGAGCTGGTGTTCGACTACCGCCCCGGCGAGGTCTACTGGTGCACCGCCGACGTCGGTTGGGTGACCGGCCACAGCTACATCGTCTACGGGCCGCTGGCCAACGCCGCCACCAGCGTGATGTTCGAAGGCGTGCCCAGCTACCCGGACAACTCGCGTTTCTGGCAGGTCATCGACAAACACCAGGTCAACAGTTTTTATACCGCGCCAACCGCGATCCGCGCGCTCATGCGCGACGGCGACGAGCCGGTCAAGAAGCATTCGCGCAAGAGCCTGCGCGTGCTCGGCAGCGTCGGCGAACCGATCAACCCCCAGGCCTGGGAGTGGTACTACCACGTCGTCGGCGACGGCCGCTGCCCGATCGTCGATACCTGGTGGCAGACCGAAACCGGCGGCGTGCTGATCACGCCGCTGCCGGGGGCGACCGACCTCAAGCCCGGCTCGGCCACGCGCCCGTTTTTTGGCGTACAGCCGGCGCTGGTCGATACCGACGGCAACGAACTCAGCGGGGCCAACAATGGCGCTCTGGTGCGCAAGGGCTCCTGGCCGGGCCAGATGCGAACCATCTTCGGCGACCACGAGCGCTTCTTCCAGACCTATTTCGCCACCTTCGAGGGCGTCTACTTCACCGGCGACGGCGCGCGCCGGGACGAGGACGGCTACTACTGGATTACCGGGCGCATGGACGACGTTCTCAACGTCTCCGGTCACCGCATGGGCACCGCCGAGATCGAATCGGCGCTGGTCGCCCACCCCGGCGTCGCCGAGGCCGCCGTGGTTGGCTTCCCGCACGATCTCAAGGGTCAAGGCATTTATGCCTACGTCACCCTGTCGGCCGGCCAGGAGCCCAGCGACGCCCTGCTCGGAGAACTCAGCCAGTGGGTGCGCACCGAGATCGGCCCGATCGCCAAACCGGACTTCATCCCGTTCGCACCCGGCCTGCCGAAAACCCGCTCGGGCAAGATCATGCGCCGCATTCTGCGCAAGATCGCTGAAAACGACTACGACAACCTTGGCGACACCTCCACCCTGGCCGAACCGGGTGTGGTCGATGACCTCATCGATCGGCGCATGAACCGCTGAGCGAACGCAGCCGACGGGCGACCATCGTGAACCCGCGCCAGGTCATCGTCGCCGATGACCATCCGCTGTTTCGGGAAGCCTTGAGTCTGGCCCTGCGCCAGGCGCTGGGTGATGTCGTGATTGCCCAGGCCGGCAGCATGGAAGAACTGCAGCAGGTCACGGCCAGGCATGACGATGCCGACCTGGTTCTGCTCGACCTGCACATGCCGGGCGTACAGGGCTTCTCGGCGCTGGTCTACCTGCGCGCACACCACCCGGAGCTGCCGGTTTGCCTGGTATCGGCCAACAACAACGCCGTGGTCATCCAGCGCGCCCTCGACCACGGGGCGGCCGCCTTCATCCACAAGTCCGCCTCGGTCGAAGAGATTCGCCGGGCGCTGGAAACCGTGCTTGCCGGCGACATCTGGCACCCGCCGGAAACCGAGGTCAGCGGCAGCGCCAGCGACGAACTCGACGTGGCCGAACGCCTGGGTGAATTGACCCCGCAACAGTTTCGCGTGCTGATGATGCTGGCCGATGGCCTGCTCAACAAGCAGATCGCCTATGAGCTCGGGATCTCGGAAGCCACCGTCAAGGCGCATATGACCGCCATCTTCCGCAAGCTAGAAGTCAGCAATCGAACCCAGGCCGTTCTTCTGCTCAACCAGCTGGCCGTGGACTCACCCGAGCAGAGCTCGAGCGCCTTTCAGCCGGCGCGCGGCGCCTGATCGCGCTCGCGCACGCTCACCAGCCGGCTCAGCAGGGCCCTTAACGCCGCCGGCTTGAGCGGTTTGTGCAGCACGCGGTAGCCGCTGGCGCGCGCCTCGTTGCGAACCGGTTCGGTCTGGTCGGCGGTAATCAGGATGCCGCCGATCGGGTCTGCAAATCGCGCCCGAAGCCGATTCCTGTCGCGATTTGGCACTGAAAACCGGGGTCC
>JBMCIV010000278.1:0-2658 GCA_048616735.1 Wenzhouxiangella sp.
CCTGATCAAGGAGAAGACCGGCGTCGGTGCCCCGTACCAGCCCGTCACATACCGCCAGTTCGCCGAGGACGTGGACGCGATGGGCACCGCCCTGACCGATCTGGAACTCAAGGGCAGCCGCATCGCGATTCTGGCGGAGACCCGATACGCCTGGTACGTCACCTATCTGGCCACCGTCAACGGCACCGGCGTGACCGTGCCGCTGGACAAGGAACTGCCGGCCAATGAGGTCTGCAGCCTCATGGCGCGTTCCGAATCGGAAGCCATCGTGTTCTCTTCCGCAAAAAGCGGGCTGGTGGACGCGATCCGCGAGAATGTCCCGTCGGTCCGGGTCTTCATCCAGATGGACGGTGAACCGGAAAACGACGGCACGCTGTCGTTCGCATCGCTGCTGGAACGCGGCCGTCAGCTCGTCGCCGGCGGCCTGCAGTTCCTCGGCGGTGTCGACGATGCGGTTGACGAGGCCCCAGGCCAGCGCCGTTTCGGCGTCGATGGTGCGCGCGGTCAGCAGCATCTCGCGGGCCCGGGCCAGGCCGACGACGTTGGCCAGTCTGCGGGTGTCTGCCAGCGAGTAGTGCAAGCCCAGCTTGACCGGGGTCAGCGCGAAGCGCGCATCCGGGGTGGCCAGGCGCAGATCGCAGCACAAGGCCAGGCCGGCGCCGCCGCCGACGCAGGCGCCGCGGACCAGGGCGACGCTGGGCAGGGCCTGGCTTTCGAGCAGCTTTTGCACCTGCTGGATGAGCTGCGCATTGGCCAGCAATTCCGACGGTCGCGCCAGCTGCTCTTTCAGTTCGGCGATATCGGCGCCGGCGCTGAAGTGCTCACCCGCCCCGCTGATCTGCAGGGCGCGGGCGCCGCGGCCCGACAGCGATCCGGCGACCGCGGCCAGCTCGCGCCACATGGCGGTGGTCATGGCGTTGCGTTTGTCCGGCCGGTCGATGCGAATGCGCCCTACGCGGGCATCCAGCGAAAATGAAATCGGGCGATTGGCAGTCGTTGTCATGGCTGGATTATAATATGTCCGTACAAATTGTCACCGGTACGCTTGCATGCCGACACTGAGCGAAAAAATCCTGGCCCGTGCATCCGCCAGAGATCGGGTCCATCCCGGCGAGATCGTGACCTGTCGCGTCGACCTGGCGATGATGCATGATTCAGGCGGTCCGCGTCGGGTCGCCGCCCGTCTTGCCTCGCTGGGCGCCCGGGTCTGGGATCCGGACAAGGTGGTTCTGGCCAGCGATCACTTCGTCCCCGCGGTCGATATCGAGAGCGCCGAGATCCTCGCCCTGACCCGGCGCTGGGCGCGCGCTGAAGGGGTCAAGAACTTCTACGACCAGGAAGGCATCTGCCACGTTGTCATCCAGGAACACGGCCACCTGCGACCGGGCATGCTGGCCGTGGGCGGCGACTCGCACTCCACCTCCGGCGGCGCTTTCGGCTCGTTCATGGTCGGTATCGGCGCCACCGAAATGACCGGGGTTCTGGCCACCGGGGAGATCTGGCTCAAGGTACCCGAGACCATCCGCCTGGTCTGGAACGGCCGCTTCGGACCTGCCGTCAGCGCCAAGGACATCATGCTGTTCCTGTGCGCCAGACTCGGCATGAACAACAACTACAAGGCCTTCGAGTATGCCGGCAGCGCGGTGGAATCCATGCCCATGCCCGAGCGCATGGTGTTGTGCAACATGGCGGCCGAACTGGGCGGCAAGGCCGGCATCGTCGAGCCCGACCAGACCACCCTGGACGCGTTGAGATCCGCCGGCGTCGAGCCCGAGGCGTCGGCATTGGACTGGAAAAGCGACATCGACGCCTCCTACGCGGTCTGCCACGAGTTCAGCGCCGATGCGCTCGAGCCGCAGGTCGCCGCACCGCACTCGCCGGCCAATAGCACCGCCGTGGGCGAGCACGCCGGCACGCCGCTGGACGTGGCCTACATCGGCGCCTGCACCGGGGCCAAGCTGACCGACCTGCACATGGCCGCCGCGGCGCTGAAAGGACAGAAGGTGGCCCCGGGGATGCGCCTGCTGATTGCCCCGGCTTCCACCAAGACCACCGCCGCCGCGGCCGCCGACGGCACCCTGGCTGTCCTGACCGAAGCCGGCGCCAAGATCCTGCCCACCGGCTGTGGCGCCTGCGCCGGCATGGGCGCGGGCACGCTGGCCTCGGGCGAGGTCTGCATCTCGTCCACGGCGCGCAATTTCAAGGGTCGCATGGGCTCACCGGAGGCCCAGGTCTATCTCGGCTCGCCCTACACGGTCGCGGCCAGCGCGGTGCGCGGTCAGATCACCGACCCTCGGGAGTTCGTGGCATGAGCATCGAGGGACGCGCGTGGGTCTTCGGCGACTCGATCGATACCGACCTGCTGGCGCCGGGTCCATATATGCGAAAGCCCCTGCCCGAACTGGCCACCCACTGCCTGGAAGCGATCGCGCCGGATTTTGCATCTGAAGTGGGCGCAGGCGACATTCTGGTCGCGGGCGACGCCTTCGGCATCGGTTCTTCGCGTGAACAGGCAGCTCAGGTTCTGCTCGAGCTGGGCATTCGGGCGGTGGTGGCCAAATCCTTCGCCCGGATCTTCTACCGCAACGCGCTCAACCTGGGTCTGCCGGCCATGGTCTGCCCCGAGATCAAGGCCGAGACGGGCGAACGCCTGGCGTT
>JBMCIV010000279.1:0-2654 GCA_048616735.1 Wenzhouxiangella sp.
TTCCACCTCGATCTCGGCGGGCCTCGGCCTAGCCGTCGCGGCGGCGCGCCAGCGGGTGGTCGGTGCTCATGATCAGCACCGGATTGAAATGGTAGATCGGCTGGTAGTCGATATCGGCCGGCACATCGAGCATGGAGCCGACCGCGAAGTCGACCCGATCTTCCCGGATCATGCCGAGCCCGTCGGCCCCGGTCACGTTGTGCAGGTGGACGTGAATGCCCGGGTGCTGGCGGCGGAATCGCATCATCAGCGAGGGCAGCAGGTGCATGATGGTCGATTCGCCGGCCGCGATCCGGACCTCGCCGCTTTCCAGCGAACCGTAGCGGCGGGCAAACTCGTCGGGCAGGGCGTCGATGCGGTTGACCAGCGGCCGGGCCATTTCCAGCAGCGCCTTGCCGGCCGGGGTTAGATGCAGGCGCGGGCCGTGGCGGCTGAACAGGGTCTGGCCGAGTTCTTCCTCCAGCGCCCGGATCTGCTGGCTGACCGAGGGCTGGCTGAGAAACAGGGTTTGCGCGGCAGCCGAGACGCTACCGGAGCGGGCGGTCTGGATGAACGCCCGCAGGTGCTTGAGCAGGTTGCCTTTATACATGATGGCTTTGATAATCAGAAAATTTAATAATTTAAATCAAAAGATTTAATTTGCCAAATACTTACACCCCCTCTAGGCTCCCCGCTGTCAGCCACACGCACGCCACTGGATCGCTATGAAGCAACCCTCGCAGCAACATCCTTCGGACAGCTTGCGCGCCGACGCGCCCGCTGTCGAATTCGCGGCTTCGCTGCCCGAAAATGCCCGTCACCTGTTTTCCGGGGCAATGCTGAACCTGCTCGGTTAGCTCGGTCAACGCTATCGTCTCCGGGTCGACGAGCTGCTGGGCGCCCGCCAGGCCCGTCAGGAAAGCTTCAACGCCGGCGCGCGGCCGGATTTCGATCCGGCGACCGCCGCAATCCGCGATCAGGACTGGACCGTGGCGCCGATTCCGGCCGACCTGCGCGATCGCCGGGTCGAGATCACCGGCCCGGTCGACCGCAAGATGATCATCAACGCGCTCAACTCCGGGGCGCGGGTGTTCATGGCCGATTTCGAAGACTCGTCGACGCCGACCTGGGACAACATGGTTGATGGTCAGGTCAACCTGTTCGACGCCGTTCGGCGCACCATCGAGCTGACCCAGCCCGACGGCAAGCACTATGCGCTCAAGGGCGATCCGGCCGTGCTGATCGTTCGTCCGCGCGGCTGGCACCTGGACGAAAAGCACGTGCAGGTGGCCGGCCAGGCCCTGCCGGGCGGTATTTCCGACGCCGCCGTCTACCTGTTCAACAATGCCCAGGCGCTGCTGCAGCAGGGCAGCGGACCCTACCTCTACCTGCCCAAGCTCGAGCACTGGCGCGAGGCCGAGCTGTGGGAGGCGGTACTGACCGACATCGAGAAAGCGCTCCAGCTCGAGCCGGGCACGATCAAGGTCACGGTGCTGATCGAGACCCTGCCGGCGGTGTTCCAGATGGACGAAATCCTGCATGCGCTCAAGAGCCGCATTGTCGGCCTGAACTGCGGCCGCTGGGATTATATTTTCAGCTATATCAAATGCTTTCAGAAGCATCCTGATAAAGTACTTCCGGACCGTGCCGAGGTCACCATGAAAGTGCCGTTCCTGAGCGCCTACTCGCAGCTGCTGATCAAGACCTGCCATCGCCGAGGGGCGTTCGCGATGGGCGGCATGGCGGCTCAGATTCCGATCAAGGGTGATGAGGCGGCCAACGAGGCGGCGCTGAAAAAGGTCCGAGAGGACAAGGAACGCGAGGCCGGCAACGGCCACGATGGCACCTGGGTTGCCCAGCCCGGACTGATTCCCGTGGCCATGGAGATTTTCGACCGCCATCTCGACGGGCCGAACCAGCTCAAGGTCAAGCGCGAGGACGTCGAGGTCACGGCCGCGGAGCTGGTGGCGCCTTGCGCCGGCAAGATCACCGAAGCCGGTTTGCGCGGCAACCTGAACGTGGCCATCCGCTACATGGCCGCCTGGCTGGCTGGCCAGGGCTGCGTGCCGATCAATCATCTTATGGAAGACGCGGCCACCGCCGAAATCGCCCGCGCCCAGGTCTGGCAATGGATCCGGCATCCGGCCGGCCGGCTCGACGACGGCCGCGACATCGACTTGGACCTGGTGCGTGCCTGGCAGGCCGAGGAGCTCAAGCGGATTCGCGCCGAGGTCGGCGCCAAAGCGTTCGCCTCAGGACAGTTCCAGGCCGCCGCCGACCTGATCGCCGAGGTCACCGCAAACGATGATTTCGTTCCGTTTCTGACCCTGCCGGGTTACGACCGGCTTGACTGAAACCTTGTACTCACTATCGCAACTGCTAACGGGAGCACCAAACCGATGACGGATGTCAACAACATCATCGCCATGGAAAAAGAATGGCTGGAAAACCCGCGCTGGAAAGGCGTGGAGCGGCCATACGATGCCGCCGAAGTGATGAGGCTGCGCGGCAGCGTCACGATCGAATACACCCTGGCACGCATGGGCGCCGAAAAGCTCTGGCGGCTGATGCACGAGAAGGATTTCGTCAACGCCCTGGGCGCGCTGACCGGCAACCAGGCGATGCAGCAGGTGCGCGCCGGGCTGAAGGCGATTTACCTGTCCGGCTGGCAGGTC
>JBMCIV010000280.1:0-2649 GCA_048616735.1 Wenzhouxiangella sp.
CAGGTCAGCGACGGCTGGCTAGAGGCCATGCTGGATTGTGCCCGAAGCGATGCCCGTATCGCCTCGATCACGCCGCTGACCAACCACAGTGAGATCGCCTCGGTGCCGGCGTTCTGTCGCCCGAATCCATGGCCGGACGATCCGCAGCACTGGGCCCGGGCGGCGTGCGAGTCCGGCCCGGCGACCTACCCCGATATCCCGACCGCGGTTGGCTTTTGCATGTATTTGCGGCGCGCAGCCATCGACGAGGTCGGCGGATTCGACGAGATCGCTTTCGGCCGCGGCTACGGGGAGGAAAACGACTGGTGCTGCCGTGCCACCGCGGCCGGCTGGCGGTACGTGCTCTGCGATCACGCCTTCGTGGCCCACCAGGGCGGGGCGAGCTTTGGCCCCTTGGGCCTGGCGCCGGGGGGTGCTGCGATGGAAACGCTGTTGACGCGCCACCCGGACTACATGGAGCGGGTCCAGGCGTTCATCGCGACCGATCCGTTTGCGGACCGACGCGCCCAGATTACGGATTACTACCAGCGCCTGGCTTCCTGAAAGCGCCTGGCGGCCGTGCCGGGCTTGATAGACTCTGCGCTACTGGTGCCTTGCAAACAGCGGTCATGACCCAACCCACATCCCTTGAATTCACCGGCGAGCGCTTCACCCCCGAATGCGTGCGCGAGATGGCCTACGAGCACTGGCATCGCTATGCTTTCGCGGCTTCTCTGGTGGCCGACAAGGTGGTGCTGGACGCCGCCTGCGGTGAAGGCTATGGATCGCATCTGCTCAGCGCCAGCGCGCGGCACGTCACCGGCATCGACATCGACCCTGGAGCCGTCGGGCACGCGCGCAAGCGCTACGCATCCGATCGCCTGTTATTCGCGTGCGCCAGCTGCCTGGACCTGCCGCTGGCCGACAACAGCGTCGATGTCGTGGTGTCGTTCGAGACGCTGGAGCACCTGGCAGAGCACGACGCGCTGATGGTCGAGTTCCGGCGCGTGCTCAGGCCGGACGGTTTTTTGCTGATGTCATCGCCCGACCGCAAGACCTACAGCGACGAGACCGGCTATGACAATCCGTTTCACGTGCGCGAACTCTACCGCGACCAGTTCGAGCAGCTGCTGGGTGCGCATTTCCCCGCGTTCAGCCTGTACGGGCAGAAGCTGCTGTTTGTCTCGGCGCTGTGGTCCATGGACGGGCAGGGCGGGGCGCAGTGGCTCAGCGATCAGCCTGACCGACCCACGACCGAACCGGTCTGGCCACCGCTGTACTACATCGCAGCCGCGGCGGCCACCCAGTTAGCCCTGCCGGAGCTTCCGACGGTCTCTCTGTACGGCGACCGGGCCGAGTCGGTTTACCAGCACTACAACGAGGAGGTGCGCAGGCACATCCGCGCCGGCGAACTGCTGGCCGAGCGCGAGGCCGAGATCGGCGAGCTGAAGGCCGCGCTGGCAAAACCCTGGTGGCGGCGCTGGTTCGGGCGGTGAACCTCGCATCGCTCGACACCGAACTGCCGCCGCTGGCGCGGGTCACGGCCATTGTCGTCAACTTCAACTCCGGCCCCTGGCTGGAGCGCTGCGTGCGCGCCCTGCGCGGGGACGACAACAAGCCGCCGGCGATCGAGATCATCGACAACGGTTCCGAAGACCGCAGTCTGGACATGCTGCCTGACCTGCCCGGGGTGCGGATCCGGCGTTCGCCGCGCAACCTGGGTTTTGCGCGCGCGGTCAACCTGGCCGCGCGTGCGATCACGACCGACTACATCCTGATCATCAATCCCGACTGCCTGCTGGTACCTTCGGCCCTGCTGCGGCTGGTCGAAGACCTGGATGCCCATCGCGAAGCGGCGATGGTATCCGGCCGGATCTTCGACATGAGCGGCAACGAGCAGCGCGGCAGCCGCCGCCGCCTGCCCACCCGGCGGCGGGTACTCGACGAGGTGCTCAGGCGGGGCCGGTCGGGCGTGGATCTGACCCATCTCCCGGCGCCGGGTGAGCCGGTGGAAGTCGAAGCGGTCTCGGGTGCCTGCATGTTGCTGCGGCGCCGGGCGTTTCTCGATGTCGGCGGTTTCGACAAGCATTACCCCCTGCACTTCGAGGACCTGGACCTAATGGCCCGCCTCGGCCAGGCCGGCTGGACCCTGCGCCTGCTCCCGGACATCGCGGTTTCCCACGTCGGCGGGGTGTCCTCGCGCAGCCGCCCGATCCAGGTGCTGTGGAAGAAGCATCACGGTCTGTGGCGCTATCTCAACCGCCACCCCGAGCTGCCGTGGCCCTGGTGGAGCCGGGCCTTGTGGTGGGTCGGCATCCATGGCCACGCCGTCGCCATGGCGCCGCTGGCACGATGGCGGCGGGGCTGAGCTCCAACCCGGTGGTGCTGGTGCTGGGCGCCAGCACGGCGGCGGGTCGGTTCTTTCTCCGGCGCGCCGAGCAGATCGAAGGCGTTCATCTGCTGGCGGTGTCGCGGCTCTCGCCTACGCGCAGCCATCCTGGCGTCACCTGGCTTCAACACGATCTAGCCCATGGACCTGCACCGGCAGATCCCGGCGTGCTGGTCAGCTTCGGGCCAGTCGGTCTGGCCGCCGCCCAGTTTGAAGCGAGCCCGGGGCTGGCCCGCGTGGTCGCGCTAAGCTCGGCCAGCACGCTGTTCAAGTCTGCGTCT
>JBMCIV010000281.1:0-2648 GCA_048616735.1 Wenzhouxiangella sp.
GCCTGGGACAGCGGCGGCTACTTCAGCCTGATGATGCGCGCTCGCGGCCGTGAGAGCGTCTATCGCGATGCCCTGGCTCTGGGCTGGACGGCCGAAAGCGAGCCGGTGCGCTTCGAGTTCCCGCCATCGGTGCTGGCCAACGTGGTACTCAAGGGGCCCGACGGCATCAATATCGCGCTGTACGAGCGGCTTGAGCCGCCGCTGGACGCTTTCTGGCAATTCGAGCGGCTGAGCCAGCCGTTCAACGCCATGCAGATGGTTGCCGACATCGACCGGGCCGACGCCTTTTTCACCAGCGTGCTGGGCATGGCGCATTTCTGGGCGGGAGACTATCTGGACCCCGAGCCCGGGCCGAACAACTTTGGCCTGCCGCACAACCTGACCACCGAGATCCCGCGCCGGACGCGCATTCTCCAGCCCAAGGCCGGCGAGACCGGGCGCCTGGAGTTGATGCAGTTTGCCGGGCTCGACGGTCGCGACCTCTCCGAGCGCGCCCGCCCGCCCAACCTGGGCATTGTGTCGGTGCGCTACCCGGTGGCTGACGCCGAAGCGGCGCTTGTCCAGGTTCGCGCCGCCGGCGGGGAGGCCTGGCGCGGGCCGGCCACGATCAACTTGCCGCCGTATGGGCGGGTGCGGGTGTTTGCCGTCAGGGCGCCCGACGGCGCCATCGTCGAGCTGTTTTCAGCGCTTGGGCAGGACGCCATGCGGCTGTCGAACCTGGTCGACGCCTTGGCAGGCAGCTATGACAATCGGGCGCAGTTCGAGGCCGCGCCCGAGGCGCTGAAAGTGCCGCCTTCGGTGGATGGTGACTGGCTGGATCATCAACATGCCGTGTTCGCGCCGGTCGAGGCGCCGGCCATCGGCGATCACGTCATGTATCTGGAATGGCGCAGCGGCGGTCCCGACGGCCCGGTCTCGCGCCAGCGCATCTGGTCGTTTCGGCGCGACGAGGTGGGAGCCGTACGCATGGATTTCTTCGCGTTTGTCGACGGCGCGCCGTGGGTGGGGCAGGCCGATCAGGCGGGTGCTTTCACGCAGCTGACACTTGAGGACTTGCGCGGCTACGGACCCGATTGCGCGCTGCGCTTTACTCCTGAAAACGGCGGCTGGCGTGGGCTGATCAGCTCAGAGGAATGCAGTCTGGTGGCGGCCTCAGGGCGACGCATGGGCATTGATGCGCTGGTCGAGGTCGAATCGGACGGAGCGATCCGCTACCGCGAATCCGGGCAGCTGGAGAGCGGCCAATACGCTTTTCGCGTGCCGCCGACCCGCCCTTATGTTTTCAGGCGGCGCTGACAGTTGGCTTAAGTTCTTATCCAGCATCGCGCGGCTCGGCGAGGCATCGGACAGCGCCCGCTGCTCGCCGTTAAGTGAATTGCTAGCCCCTGAAGCTGGTCTTCGTCGGTGGCGCTGGCAGAGGGCCTCGCCGCGCGTCGAACCAAAGCCAGGGCCACCGGCGAAGACCAGCGACCCTGCGCAGGGGTAGGGCCATCTCCCAGGCGTTTGCGCCAGGCCTTATTCCGCCCCGTTCTGCTCAGCCTCGCGCCGTTCGCGCAGGATGCGGCGGAACTCGGTCCAGCTGGTGGCGTTGGGGCCGTAGTAGCTGTCGGGCGCGGTGCGGTATTCGGGATAGTGCGCGTCGGTGTAGGCGCGGATGGCTTCAGGCAGTTCCGCGTAGCCGCCCCTGAGCTTCATGCCCTGGCCCGAGTAGATCAGACCGCCCGGGCGCTGGCCCATCTTCATCCACGGCAGCCACGGCCCGGTCCGGGCCCAGCCGTAGGTGTTGGCGGTGGACTGGACCTCGGGATCATTGATTTCGTCGATCGGTGCGAAGAAGGTGAAATGCTCCGAGGCCAGGTAGGTTTCACCGCTGGATTCTTCCGGAAACTCCTCCGGGCTGAGCGGATTGGGATAGCGCAGCGGGATGTTCATGGTCAGCATCAGTTGATCGCCCATCTGCACCCACGGCCAGGTCGAGTAGTCGCGGCCGGCCAGCGGCATCTGGTGGCTGACCGGGTCGTTGGCGACGTGAATGATATCGACGGTTTCGTCGGTGAACGGGTTGTCCCAGGTCTGAATGATCTCGCCGGTTTCTAAGTCCTGGTAATAGGTGACTTCGCGCGTGACCATCTTGAATCCGCCTTCCTCGTGGGCGAGCATGCGGCAGGCGTTGAAACCTTCAAACCGCATCACCGGCTGCGGCTGGCTGTCGGGGAAATCGGCGAACAGGGTCCCGTGCCACCAGGCGATGGTGGTTTCTTCCGGGTCCAGGCTGCAGCGCATTTTGGCAAACGCGGTCAGCGAGTCTTCCGAGTCGCTCAGGTCGAGTTGCGCGCTCCAGGCCGCCGTGCCCAGTGCCAGGGCAAGTCCGCCCAAAAGGGTTTTTTGCAATAGAGTCATGATTTTACGGTCTCCTTGAAATCCATTGTCGGCCCCTAGCGCAGGGCATCGGGGTGAGAACAGCTTGAGCTCGGTGTTCGCATCGCCTATGCTGGTTCGGTGTATATTTGTCCGGACTTTTTACCTGCTTCGGCTCGCAAAGTAAAGACCTTGCTTGGCAATAGACCGGAGCGGAGCGATTGATCACTTCAATGACTGAGAAGGAGCGCAGGCCATGTCCCAACTTCCCCCGAGCTGGCAGCACGTCG
>JBMCIV010000282.1:0-2638 GCA_048616735.1 Wenzhouxiangella sp.
CGCGCACCTTCGATTATCGTGCGCTGACGGGACGACGCTCGGCCCACAGCATCAGCAGCATGTGCGGGACGGTCAGTGCCGCCAGGCCGATGAACACCATCTGCAGGGCAATCTCGGACAGATTGCCCGACGGCAGAACCAGCGCGGCCACCAGCGCCGCCAGCGCCAGCGTCGCCAGCGTGTAGACCAGCGCCTGGGCGATCAGGGACGGGCGCTCGCGCGCCGGCGCCAAAGCCATGGTGGCGCGCAGGTGTCTTGGGCTGTGCAGCAGGCAGAAGTAGAGCGCGAAGTACACCAGCGGCGGCGCGAAAAAGGCCAGCACCAGCAGCGCGCCCAGCTCGACGATGACGGTCCAGTGTCGTTTTGTGGCGGCGATCAGCAGCACCGGGGCGAGCGCGGCCAGCGCAAGCAACCCAACGAGACCCAGCCCCTCGGCGACCACCTCGGCGCCGGGGCCCGACAGGACGATAAAGATCGCCGCCACGTCCGAGGCATGGAACAGGGCCGGCATGCCCAGTAACGCCGCCGCGGCGATCAGTTTCTGCCACGGCTCGAGGGCAGCCTGCCAGTCGCCGGCAAAGTGCCAGGCGCTGATCATCAGAAACCCGACCAGGGCAGTGATCGGGAACAGCCACCACGCGCCGACCACCGCCAGGGCCAGCGCAAGGTAGGCCAGGTTGAATCCAGCCCAGCCCCAGGGCCGCTCGTAGAGTCCCGCCCGGCGGGCAATCCAGGCATCCAGCGCGCCGTGCGGCAAACCCAGCACGACCACGGTCACGGCCAGCAGCCCGACCTGCACCGAGACCGGCAGCGCCGCCGGTGCGACGCCCAGCACCAGCACGGCTAAGGCCGCTGCGGCAGCGAAGCCCAGGGTTTCGGGGGGCAGAGATTTCAAGCGCAACGCGTTCACGGGATCATTATGGTCGTTCGATCCGGTCTCCCCACCCTCAGCAGGCTTTTCAGGAACGGTGCGGGCGGCAGGCTGGCCACGACCCGAAGACTGTCGGCCCAACCGGCCTGATCGCTCATGAAGCGGATGAAGACCGGGCCGGGCACGCCGCAGGCCATGCGCTCAAACAGCGTTGGAGCCAGCCGCGGTCGGTCTCTGATGACCTGTAGAAACAGTCCGTCCATGAAGCGCTGACGGGCCCCATCGCGCGCCTGGCCCAGCGCCGGGCCGCCGCGGCTGAGGCTTGCGCTGCAGTCTGCGGCCCAGCGCTGGATGCGCTGAAACCCGTAGCCCGAGGCTGCGCGCAGGGCACCGCCGCCGGTGCCGGCGCGGACTACGCCCGGTGCCGGCGGAGAGGTGGGGTGGGGCAGGCCCATGGGCAGCACGCCGCGTTCGACCCGGTCCGTGGCCGCCACGCGCCAGCCACGACGCCGCAGCAGCTCGTCGACCTCCTCATCGAGCCGGGCGGGGGCGATCGGGGCCGGCGAAAAGCGGGTGACTTCGACCAGCGCGCGGCGCGCGTCGAAGGGCAGCACGTAGCTGAACTGGAAGCCGCGCTGGTCGGTCCGCATGTCGGTCATCAATTCGACCGCCGCCGGCTCGAAGGCGTTCGGGGATCGATCGTCCAGGCGAACCTGGCGACCGACGAAGCATTGATACAGCGGCGCCTCGGTCAGCCGGGACCGTTCGGGCGGGCGCGTATCGACCACTTCTTTGCCGGTCAGCGTCCGGTCGGCCGTCTCGACATGCACCCGGCCGCCGAGGGTTTTCATCGCGCGGGCCGTTTCACCGAGCATCAGGGTGATGTTGGGGCTGGCTTCGATGGCGGCGAGCGCGCGCCGGTAAAAATCCAGGCTGTTGATGTACTGGTACGACCAGCCCGGCACCGAGCACTCCCGAACGGTTCGGTTATGGCGCGAAAAGCGCCATTGCCGCCAGCGTGTCGAGACCAGCCCGGGAGGCGAAACATTGCTGTCGCGACCGTCGTCGCGCGCCCAGAAGCACCAGCTGCGGTCGTCACGATAGTCGGTTCTGGGCTCGACGATCCCTACTCGAGCGCGGTAGCCAGCCTCCGCCAGGCGCATCGCCAGACTCAGGCCGGCGCAGCCGCCGCCGAGGATCAGTAGATCGAAGTCCGCGGCGGCTGGCATCGATGGGCATCCGGGCTGACGGCCTTAACCGTACGCGTTTCGCGCACTGCCCGCAGGTTCGGGTGGATCGAGTTGCCCCGTCGTGGCGAACCGACCAGTTCGCGCACCAGGCCGCCGGCGGCGATGCGCAGGCGCGCCGGCACCGGCACCACGGCCCGGCGGTCCCAGGACTGGTAGTCGGCAGCCGCGATCCTGTCGCCGATGGCACGGTAAACGTGGGCGGCGACGGCAATCGAGTAGCGGCAGCGCCCCGGCAGGTATTTCAGGCCCGCCAGACCGCTGTCGTAGTACGCGTCGGCCAGGGCCAGGCAGCGCGCGGTGGCCCGGCGAAGCGCTTTCTGCCCGATCGAGTCGGGCGCGAGAATCTCGGCCGGTGTCATCGCCCCCAGCCAGCTTGCGGGCAGGTAGATGCGTCCCATGGCCGCATCCTCGCCGACATCGCGGGCGATATTGGTCAACTGCATGGCGATGCCGAGGTCGACGGCGTGAGCGGTGGCCCTTGGATCGCGGGCGTCCAGGATCTTGCACATCATCAGGC
>JBMCIV010000283.1:0-2636 GCA_048616735.1 Wenzhouxiangella sp.
CCTGAACCCCGAACCCTTTAATCAATGTTAAAAATCGCCCTCGCCCAGGCCGACTTCCAGGTCGGCCACATCACCGCCAACCACGACCGGATCCTGAAGCTGATCCGGCAGGCGCGCGATGAGCACGGGGCCGACCTGCTGGTGCTGCCCGAACTGGCCCTGACCGGCTATCCGCCCGAGGACCTGGTGCTGCGCTCGGGCTTCATGCGCCGGACCGAGGAAACCCTGGCCGACATCGCCGATCAGGTGCGCGGGATCGACGTGCTCATCGGTCACCCGCGCCGCCACGGCCAGCAGCGCTACAACTCGGCCTCCTGGCTGCGCGACGGCCAAGTGCTGGGGGTCTACGACAAGTGGGATCTGCCCAACTACGCCGTATTCGACGAGCGCCGTTACTTTGTCCCCGGAACCGAACCGCTGGTCATCGAGGTCGCCGGCGTGCGCGTTGGCGTGCTGATCTGCGAAGATACCTGGACGCCCGAGGCGGCGCGCGCGGCCCGCGAAGCCGGGGCCCAGCTGCTGGTGTCGGCCAATGCCTCGCCGTACTACCGGCGCAAGCACCTGGATCGGGCCGAGGTGCTGAAAAGCCGCCACGCCGAGACCGGCCTGCCGCTGATCTACCTCAACTGCGTGGGCGGACAGGATGAGCTGGTGTTCGACGGTCATTCGCTGGCCGTCGACGCCGAGGGCCGCCTGTCCGATCCGGCGCCGCTGTGCGAGGAAGCGCTGCTGCGGGTCGATTTCGACCCCGAAGCCGGTGTCTTGGCCTACCGCCACTGGCCGGCCGGCCAGACCGAGGATCTGCCGGTGATCTACGCGGTCCTCAAGCGCGGGCTGGCCGATTACGTGCGCAAGAACAAGTTCTCCTCGGTGGTCTTCGGGCTGTCCGGCGGGATCGATTCGGCCCTGACCGCCGCGCTGGCCGCCGATGCCCTGGGGCCTGACAACGTTCTGGCGGTGATGCTGCCCTCGCGCCATACCTCGGAGCTTTCGCTGATCCTGGCCAGCGAGCAGATCGATTGCCTGGGGCTGAAATTCCACAACCTGTCGATCGAGCCGATTTACCAGGCCATGACCGCCCAGCTGGCCGAGCCTTTTGCCGGCAGGCCAGAGAATTTCACCGAGGAAAACCTGCAGGCCCGGGCCCGGGGCAACCTGATCATGGCGCTGTCGAACAAGTTTGGTCACCTGCCGCTGGCAACCAGCAACAAGAGCGAGCTGGCCACCGGCTACTCGACCATCTACGGCGACATGTGCGGCGGCTTCAGCCCGATCAACGACGTGCTCAAAACCTTGGTCTACGAGCTGGCCGTCTGGCGTAACGCGCAAGGACCGGCCATCCCGCAGGGCGTGATCGACCGTGCGCCGTCGGCCGAACTGGCGCCCAACCAGCTCGACCAGGACAAGCTGCCGCCGTATCCGGTTCTCGATGAAATCATTACCCGCTACGTCGAGCGCGACGAGCCGATATCCGAGATCGTCGCCGCCGGTATCGACGAGGCCACCGTGCGCCGGGTCGCCGGCATGGTGCTGGCGGCTGAATACAAGCGCCGTCAGGGTGCGCCGGGACCGCGCATCACGCGCCGGGCCTTCGGTCGCGACCGGCGCTATCCGATCACCTCGGGCTGGCGCGACAGCGGCGGTCTGGTCGGCTGATCGAAGCCGCTACAATGGGGCCTGGTCGCTCCTGAAACCACGCCGATGTCTGCTCCCAGCCGCCACGCCAGCGTGATCGTCAAGGCGGCCGAGATCCTGATCGACGCCTTCGACGACTACAACGCCAGCTTTGCCGACATCACCCGCCGGGCCAAGCGGCGCTTCGAGCGCGGCGAACGCGCCGGCATGCGGCGCGACTCGGTCGCCCGCCTCAACCTGTATGACCGCTCGATCAACGAGGCCATATCCCGGCTCGAGCAGCACCTTGACGAACGCCTGTTCTCGCGCACCCTGTGGGTGGATATCCGGGCCCGTTTCGAGACCCTGATTGACGGCCAGCTCGACGCCGAGCTGTACAAAACCTTTTTCAACACCATCAGCCGGCGCCTGCACAAGACCCGCGGGGTGGACCCGGCGATCGAGTTCGTGGCCCTGGACATCCAGCCCACCGACCGCATCACCCATCCGGTCTCGCGCCATACCTACGCCGTGGGCGGCGAGCTGGAGCGGACGTTTCACCGCATTCTCACCGACCACGGCTTCCGGCTGCCGTACCGCGATGCCGACGGCGACGCTTGCGCCCTGGCCGAGCGTCTGGCCCGGGTGTTTGGCGGCGACGACAAGCCGGCCGTGCTGGCCATCGAGCTGCTTGAAACCGTGTTCTACCGCGAAGGTCGGGCCTACCTGCTTGGCAGGGCCTTCGGCTCGGAACGCTACGTGCCCTGCGTGATCGCGCTGTGCCGCAGCACCGACGGCGTGTATGCCGATGCCCTGCTGACCACCCGCCGCCAGCTGAGCATCCTGTTCGGCTATACCTTCAGCTACTTCATGGCCGACCTGAAGACCGTGGGCGATGCCGTCGTTTTTCTGCGCACGCTGCTGCCCGACAAGCCGATCGAGGAGCTCTACACCGTGCTCGGGCGGGTCAAGCAGGGCAAGACCGAGCGCTACCGTGCCTTTGTCCGGCAGATGCAGGCCCG
>JBMCIV010000284.1:0-2634 GCA_048616735.1 Wenzhouxiangella sp.
GGGCCAGGCCGGGGCCGGCCAGCAGCCAGTAGCCCTGCTCAGCGAACAGGGCCGCGTTGATCTGGCGGTACTGTCCGATTTCGCGCGTCTCCAGCGACGGCAAGCTCAGGGTATAGAGCCGAAACAGGCTGTGTGGCGGCTCGGCGTAGTCAATGATGCGCTCCGACAGCAGCAGCCGATCGCCGTTGGGGTGGACGTCAAGCAGATTGACCGACGCCGGCCCGGTCGTCAGCGGCCGGATCAGACCGCTTTCGATATCGACCTGGTACAGCTGGGTGCTGTCGCGAAAGCTCGCCCAGCGATCCTCCAGCGAGCGCAGCCGGCGGCGCTGGTCGTTGTCGGCTTCGAACGGCTCGGTCCAGGCAAACAGGATGGACTCACCGTCGGGGTGCCAGCGCCAGTCGCCGATGCGCTCGTGCTCGGCCAGCAGCAATCGCGCGCGCCCGCTGTCAAGGTCGTGCAGCCACAGATTGTCGCCTTCGTGGACGGCAAGCCGGTCCGAATCCGGGCTCCAGGCGAGGCTGCGCGGGGGCGAGCTGGTCCACTGGCGCACGATGCGGTTGTCGGCCAGCGTCCGGATTTCCAGCCTGGACAGGTCGAGGTCGGCGCTGTCGCTGCGCGCGCTGAAGGTAATCGCCAGGCTCTGGCCGTCCGGGGAAATGGCCAGTTCGTTTGCGGTTTCGGCGTTGGTCAGCCGGCGCGCCGAGACCTTCAGCTGCGGCTGGACGTGGAAACCGACGCGATCGAGGTCGCTGCGCCCGGTCCACTGCAGGGCCGGTGGCTGCTCGTCATCCACGCCGTGGTGGACCAGCCACAGGGTGTGGGTGCCGGCAGCCAGGTTTAGCTCGACTCGGCCTTCTTCGGGCGCGTGGGGCCGGCCATCCAGCCAGACCTCGGGCGCTGCCAGACCGGACACCACCAGGTGTCCGCGCACGAAGCGCTCGGCGTCCAGATGGACCATCCAGACGGCGACGCCGGCCTTTGCCGCGAGCGCCGACGGTGAGACCGCCTGCCAGCTCAGCGGCTGGCCAAACACGCGCACCCGCGCCTGGGGCGCCGGCGGGCCCGACTCGCTGAGCTGCATGATCAGCGCTCGATGGATGGCGTCGGCCTTGGCGCTGTCGTCCAGCTGCTCGGCGGCCAGCGGGAGCGGGCCCAGGGCCAGCACCGTCTCGATGTCGGCCTGGAACTCGGCGCGCACCGGTAAGGACGCCACCAGCAGCCAGGCCAGCACGGCGATGGGAAAGTAAAACAGGGTTTGTTTCATGAGCGCTTCTGCGGAGTTCTTGGAACAATCGGCGAAATGTCAATTTATCAGAACACTCCGATCTTTTGATGCGTATCAAATCTCCACGCCCCGCCCGACTGTAGTATTTCAAATCGAATAAATGGCCGTCCTGCCCAGGAAGCGACAGCATGTCCGAACTCATTCGTCCGACTTTCGACGTGGACCTGATCGACCGCTATGGCGGTGAAGGCCCCCGCTACACCTCCTATCCGACCGCCGTACAGTTCAACGATCGCTTCGGGCCGGAAGACTTCCTGACCGCCATCGACGAGAGCAATCGCCTGCCGATTCCGGCCGATCTGTCGCTGTATGTCCACGTCCCGTTTTGCTCCAGCCCCTGTTTTTACTGCGGCTGCAACCGGGTGATCACGCGCTCGGCGAGCGCTGGTGATGGCTTCCTGGCCACGCTCGGCCGCGAAATCGATCTGATCGCCCCGCGCTTTGACGCCGACCGCAAGGTCGGCCAGCTGCACCTGGGTGGCGGCACGCCGACCTTCCTGAGCGTTGATCAACTCGCGCGCCTGATGGACATGCTGCGCGCGCGCTTCACGTTTGCCCCAGAAAGCGAACTCGGGCTGGAGGTCGATCCGCGCACCATCGATCCGGCCGGCATCAAGCGCCTGTACGAAATCGGCTTCAATCGTATTTCCATCGGCGTACAGGACCTGGATCCGGCCGTGCAGGAAGCGGTCAACCGGGTTCACGACACCGCCACGGTCAGCGCCACCATCGGGGCGGCGCGGGCGGTGGGATTCGAGTCGATCAGCGTTGATCTGATCTACGGCCTGCCGCTGCAGACCACGGCCGGTTTCGCCCAGACCGTCGAGACCATGATCAGCCTGAAACCCGACCGCCTCTCGCTGTTCAACTACGCCCACCTGCCGCAGCTGTTCAAGGGCCAGACCCGGATCAAGACCGAACAGCTGCCGAACCCGACGACCAAGCTGGCGATCTTCCGCAATACCCTGAGCCGCCTGCTCGACTCGGGCTACGAGTTCATCGGCATGGACCATTTTGCGCTGCCCGATGACTCCATGGTCAAGGCGCGGGCCAACGGCACGCTGGTGCGCAACTTCCAGGGCTATTCCACCCACGGCGGCCTGGACCTGGTCAGCTTCGGCCCCAGCGCGATAAGCCAGATCGGCGACAGCTTCGCCCAGAATCACCGCAAGCTGGGCGACTGGAGAATCGCGATCGAGGAAGAAGGGCGTCCGGCGACCTGCCGGGGCCTGACGCGAACCACCGACGATCGCGTGCGCGCCGAGATCATCGAGCGCATCATGTGTTCCGGCGCCCTGACCTATGCCGACCTGGAGCGGTTCTTCCAGCTGTCGTTTCGCAGCTAC
>JBMCIV010000285.1:0-2601 GCA_048616735.1 Wenzhouxiangella sp.
CGACTCGGCATCTGGACCCTGGCGGTGCTGCTGGCCTGGGGCGCAACCGCCCTGATTCTGCTGGCCGCACCGTTGCTCAAGCGCCTGCTCGGACAGCGCGGCCTAATCGCCACCGAGCGGCTGATGGGCATGCTGCTGGTCGCCATTTCCGTGCAGATGTTCCTTGACGGCGTCAGTCAATTCCTAGGAGTGAGTGCGAGTTCATGAAAACCCTGATTGTGCTTTGTTTTGCCGCCGTTCTGGCCGGCCCGCTGCGCGCCGAGTTCTTCAGCGACAGCGATCTGGAGACGGCCCGCGACCTGCGCGAGCGAGCGCTGGCCGGCGACGGAGGCTTTGACATCGTCGCCGACCTGACCACCCGCATCGGGCCGCGCCTGGCCGGCAGCGAGGCCGATCCGCGCGCCGTTGCCTGGGCCCAGACCCTGCTGACCGAGACCGGCTTCGACCGCGTCTGGCTGGAGCCGGTTACTTTCCCGACCTGGCACCGCAACCTGGAGCGGGCGCAGATCACCGAGCCGGTGGCTTTCGACATGGTCACCCTGGCGCTTGGTTTCTCTCCGGCCACGCCGGCTGGCGGACTGGCAGGCGAAGTCGTCATGTTCGATGACCTGGTCGCGCTGGAGGCGGCGGAGCCGGCCGAGGTCGAGGGTCGCATCGTGTTCATCCGCAACCGCATGCGCGCGGCAAGAGACGGTTCCGGCTACGGCCCGGCCGTGCAGGCGCGTTCGCTCGGCGCCCGGGTGGCGGCCTCCAAAGGCGGCCTGGCCCTGATGATCCGCTCCATCGGCACCTCTTCGAACCGTTTTGCCCACACCGGGACCCAGCGCTTCGACGCCGATACCCGGGCGCTGCCCGCCGTGGCCATCTCCAACCCCGACGCCGACCGCCTCGAGCGCCTGATCGCGATGGGCGAGCCGGTGCGGGCGCAGATCGAGGTCGATGCCGAGTTCATCGAGGCCTACACCTCGCACAACGTCATCGCCGAGATTACCGGGGCCAAGCACCCGGAACAGATCGTCGCCCTGGGCGCGCACCTGGATTCCTGGGACGTGGGCACCGGCGCGCTCGACGACGGCGCCGGCATCGCCATCGTCACCGAGGCCGGTCGCCTGATCCTGGAGCAGAATCGGCGCCCGGATCGCTCGATCCAGATCATCTACTTCGCCGCCGAGGAAATCGGTCTGTGGGGCGGAAGAGCCTGGGCCGAGGCCAACGCCGAGAACTTCCACAACATCCAGCTCGGCGCCGAGTCCGATTTCGGCGCCGGGCCGATCTACGAGATTGCCGCGCGCGTCAGCGACCAGGCCTGGCCGGTGATCAAGGCCATCCAGGCCGAGCTTGCCCCGCTGGGCATCGAGCTGGGCGATCGCCGCGCCTCCGGCGGCCCGGACTTCATCCCGGCCGCGGCCTACGGCATGGCCGCCGTCGATCTGCGCCAGGACGGTCTGCATTACTTCGACTACCACCACACCGAAAACGACACCCTGGACAAGATCGACCCGGAAGAGCTGGCCCAGAACGCGGCTGCCTACGCCGTGCTCGGCTGGCTGGCCGCTCAGTCGCCGCTCAGCTTTGGTTCCGGTGAAACGCTGCTGGCCGAGGAGGCGGCGCGCGCCGCTGAGTGATGGCCAGGCAACTGCTCAATCTGCGCCACGTCACCGATGAGGAAGCGCACGAAGTGGCCGAACTGATGGATGCGCACGGGATCGAGCATTATTCGACCCCGCCCGGCTCGTTTGGCGTCAGCGCCGGCGGTATCTGGCTGCGGCACCCGGAAGACTATCCGCGCGCGCGGGCCCTGATGGACGACTACCAGGCCCGACGCAGCCAGCGCGTTCGCGCCGAACTTGCCGAGGCCCGGAAAGCCGGCCGGGGCGAGACCTTCTGGACCACGCTGGTCCGTCACCCCGTGCGCACGCTGGTCTATCTGGCGCTGGCCGTTTTCATTCTGATGATCTTCTTCGCACCGGTCGTCCAGCTGGGCCGCAGCGGCTAGTGGGCCATGCGGCAAGCAAGGTAACGCTCAGCGCGCCTGGTCGGCGGCCCTGGCGATTTCAGCGGCATCTCCGGTAAGCTCCATGCGCACCAGGCCGGTGATCAGACGCGGAAACTCGGACTGATCGACCAGTTCGGCCAGGCCCTCGGCGCTGTCGGGCAGGCCGAGACTGCGGGCCCCCTGCAGCGCTTTTTTGTCGGCGAACGGCGCCAGTTCCGGCCAGGCGGTCTGGGCTTCGCGAAAGAAGATGTCCACGCCGACATCGCCAATCCCCTTGAAATCGGTGAGCAGGCGGCGCTCGGCGGCCGGTCGGCGCTCGGCGGTTGTGCGCAGTCGGCGCAGGTCGCCGCCGTATTCCTCGACCAGTCGCCGCGCGGTGTCTTCGAGCATGGTCGAGGTGCGTTCATCGAAACGGGCATAGCCGGCCTCGTTGAGCGTCTGGACCCGCTTGGCCCATGGCGCGGCGGCCAGCTTGGCGGGCGTTGTCCAGCCCTGGTCGAGCAGGGCTCGCATCGCCCGAACGGCCAGATCGGCGCTGATTCGGGCGCTGAACAGCAAGGCCAGGCACAATGCCTGAAACAGGGCGGCCGGCGTGTTGTCCTCCA
>JBMCIV010000286.1:0-2588 GCA_048616735.1 Wenzhouxiangella sp.
ACCGCCATCATCAAGCCGTTCAAACTCGACGACGTGCGCGACGCACTGGGAGACGTCGGCATTTCGGGGATGACCGTGACCGAGGTCAAGGGCTTCGGCCGCCAGAAAGGCCACACCGAACTGTACCGGGGGGCCGAATACGTGGTCGATTTTCTGCCCAAGCTCAAGCTGGAGATTGTCGTGCCCGACGAGCAGGCCGACCGCGTGGTCGAAACCATCGTCGAGACCGCCGCCTCGGGCCGGATTGGCGACGGCAAGATCTTCGTGTCTTCGATCGAGCGCGCGGTGCGTATCCGCACCCAGGAAGAAGGCGACGGCGCGCTGTAGCGTCGCCGGCTCTGGTTTTCTGCCGTTTCTCGTTTGCCCTCTTTTAAGGAATTCGCGCATGTTGTTTGCCCTTCGTTCCACGGCGCTTCTCGGCCTCGCCCTGCTGTTGGTCGGCTGCCAGCAGGATGATCCGCCCGCGGCGCTGACGCCGGCGCCGGAATTTCAGGTCCAGACCGGCAGCGACCCGCACAGCTTTGCCGAGTACGAGCAGGTCCGCGTTCGCCACCTGCGTCTGGACCTGGACGCCGATTTCAGCGCGCGCACGCTCAGCGGCCACGTGGTGCTGGAGCTGGATCGCCCCGAACCCGGTTTTCAGCGCCTGGTGCTCGATACCCGCGATCTCGACATCCGCGACGTCAACGCCGTGCAGCCCGATGGTCAGTATCTGCCGGTCTCGTGGCGCTTCGGCGCCGACCAGGGCCATCTGGGCCGGCCGCTGGTGATCGCCCTGCCGGCCGGCATCGAGGCGGTGCGGATCGACTACACCACCTCGCCCGAGGCCTTCGGGCTGCAGTGGCTGGACGCCCAGCAGACCTCCTCGGGCAAGCCGTTCCTGTTTTCCCAGAGCCAGCCGCACTATGCGCGGACCTGGGTGCCGCTGCAGGACACCCCGGCGGTGCGCTACACCTTTGATGCCACCATTCGCGGCCCGCGCGAGCTGATGGTGGTGATGGGGGCCGACGGCAACGAATTCGCCCGCAACGACACCGGCGAATATCGCTTCACCATGCCCCAGCCCATCCCGTCGTACCTGATGGCGATTGCCATCGGCGACCTGGAGTTTGCCGAGACCGGTCCGCGCACCGGCGTGTACGCCGAGCCGGACTGGATCGCGGCTGCGGCCGAGGAGTTCGATGTCCTCGAAGACATGGTCGAGATCGGCGAAGAGCTCTACGGGCCCTACCGCTGGGGCCGCTATGATCTGCTGGTGCTGCCGCCGAGCTTTCCGTTCGGCGGCATGGAAAATCCGCGCCTGTCCTACATCACCCCGACCATCATCGCCGGCGACGGCAGCCTGCTGGCGCTGGTCGCGCACGAACTGGCCCACTCCTGGTCGGGCAACCTGGTCACCAACGCCGCCTGGCGCGACCTGTGGCTCAACGAGGGCTTTACGGTCTATTTCGAGGCCCGGATCATGGAGGCGCTGTACGGGCCCGAAATCCGCAACCAGCTGGCCAAGCTGTCCTGGGACGGGCTGATGGAGACCCTGGCAACGGTCGACGAGCGCGACCGCCAGCTGGTTCGCGACCTGTCCGATCGCGATCCCGAGCAGGCCTTCATGCCCGTGCCGTACGACATGGGCGGGTTTTTCATGGACTGGCTGGAAAGTCGGGTGGGGCGCGCGGCCTTCGATGCGTTCCTGCGCGAATACTTCGACCACTTTGCCTTCGAGTCGATTGATTCCGAGGATTTCCGCGCCTACGTCGGCCAGCACCTGGTGGCCGAGTATCCCGATCGTCTGAGCATGGCCGAGATCGATCAGTGGCTGTACGAGCCCGGCATGCCGGCCTCGGCCGCGGCCATCGAGCCGGTCTCGGATGCCTTCGAGCGGGTAGACGCCGCGCGCGCCGAGTGGCAGGCCGGCGAGCGCTCGCTGGCCGAGCTGCCCACCGATGAATGGTCGGTGCACCAGTGGCGCCACTTTCTGAGCGGGCTGGCCGGAGCGCTGGACGCCGAGACCATGGCGCGCATGGACGATCAGTTCGGCCTGGTCGAGGAGACCAACTACGAGATCCTGTACCTGTGGCTGATGCGTTCGATCGAGGCCGAGTACCAGCCCGGCATCGAGCGCCTGGAGCGCTTTTTGCTCGAGGTCGGGCGCAACAAGTTCACCCGCCCGCTCTACGCCGCCCTGGCCGAAAGCGACTGGGGCCGGGACTGGGCCATCGCGGTCTACCAGCGCGCCCGACCGGGCTACCATCCGCTGACCCGGCAGGCCTCGGAGCGCGTGCTGGGTCTGTGAATCTGGGCCCCCTTGATCCTGACCGTCTTCGGCCCCTTATAATAGGGACCGATTCAATCCTGTTTTATACGGATCCGAGTACTGCATGTTCAGCAACGCCTACACGCCAGCCCGTTTCGAGCGCGATTGCGAAGTCGTCATGGTGCCCGAGGGGGTTCCGGTGGAACTGCCCAGCGGCACCACCGGCTACATCACCCAGTCGCTGGGCGGCAGTTTCACGATCTACGTCGACGGCCGCCTGTTTCGCCTGGCCGGCGACGACGCCGACGCCATCGGCCGCGAGCCGCCGCCGCGGCCG
>JBMCIV010000287.1:0-2588 GCA_048616735.1 Wenzhouxiangella sp.
GCGTCATGCCCGAAGGCACGGCCAACGTGTACTACGGGCCGGCCGCCGTGATCGTCACCCTGATCCTGCTCGGCAGGCTGCTCGAAGCGCGCGCCAAGGGCCGCACGGGTCAGGCCATCGAGCGCCTGCTGAGCCTGCAGGCGCGCACGGCGCGGGTGGAAAGAGACGGCGAGACCGCAGACATCGCGATCGAGCAGGTCCAGCGCGGCGACCGGGTCCGGGTCCGTCCCGGGGAAACCATCCCGGTCGACGGCCAGGTCGTCGACGGGCAATCGCACGTCGATGAGTCGATGCTCACAGGAGAGCCGGATCCGGTCCGTCGCAAAGCCGGCGACAAGGTCGTGGGCGGCACCGTCAACCAGGATGGCTTGCTGGTCGTCGAGGCAACCGACCTGGGCGCCGACGCGGTGCTGGCCCAGATCGTGCGCATGGTCCAGAAGGCGCAAGGGGCCAAGCTCCCGATCCAGGCGCTGGTCGACCGGGTCACCGCCTGGTTCGTCCCCGCGGTGATGACCGTCGCCGGGATCACCGCGCTGGTCTGGCTGCTGTTCGGCCCGGAACCGGCGCTGAGCTTCGCCCTGGTCAACGCGGTCGCCGTGCTCATCATTGCCTGCCCGTGCGCCATGGGCCTGGCCACCCCCACCTCGATCATGGTCGGCACCGGTCGCGGCGCCGAGCAGGGCATCCTCTTCCGCGGTGGCGATGCGCTGCAGTTGCTCAAGAGCATCGACGTGGTCGCTCTCGACAAGACCGGCACCCTGACCGAGGGCCGGCCGGCGCTGACCGACGTGGCGCCCCTCGGCAGTTGGGACGAAGACGAGCTCCTGGCGCTGGCGGCATCGGCCGAACAGGACTCCGAGCATCCGCTGGCCCGGGCCGTTATCGCGAGCGCGCGCGAACGCGGTGTCGAGCTGTCCAGGGCCGAGAATTTCAGCTCGGCTTCTGGCAAGGGGATCGCCGCCACCGTGGCCGGAAAACGCATCCATGTCGGCACCCTGGACTGGTTGGCCGAGGCTGGCGTCGCCACGGAGGCCGCGGTCGAAGCTGTCGAAGAGCTTTCGGGCAGGGCGCGAACGCCGGTGCTGGTGGCGGTGGACGGCAAACTGGCCGGCCTTTTGGGAATCGCCGACCCGATCAAGGCCAGCACCCCGCAGGCTATTGAAGCGCTGCACGAGCTGGGGCTCGAGGTGGTCATGATCAGCGGCGATCGGCGGCGCACGGCCAAGGCCATCGCCGACGAGCTCGGCATCGATACGGTGATCGCCGAAGTGCTGCCCGAAGGCAAGGTCGAGGCCGTTCGGGAACTGGCCCGCGAGCACGGCAGGGTGGCCTTTGTCGGCGACGGCATCAATGACGCGCCGGCCCTGGCCGAAGCCGATGTCGGCATTGCCATCGGCACCGGCACCGACGTGGCGATCGAATCGGCCGACGTGGTTCTGATGTCGGGCGACCTGGGCAAGGTGCCGACAGCGATTGCCCTGTCGCGGGCCACGCTGCGCAACATCGGCCAGAACCTGTTCTGGGCCTTTGCTTACAACACCGCCCTGATCCCGATTGCCGCCGGCGCGCTCTACCCGGCGTTCGGCTGGCTGCTCTCGCCTATGCTGGCGGCCGTGGCGATGGCCTGTTCCAGCCTGTTCGTGGTCGGCAACGCGCTGCGCCTCAAGCGCATCAGGATCAGACCTCTGGCTTCGGCCTGAACAGGTATTCCTGCAGTCCATTGCCGAGCAGCACGGTGCGCTCGGGCGCGAGCTGCGGCATGATGCGCTCCAGCTCTTTGGGTTTGTAGCGCGGCGAGTCGATCTGCTCCGCGTCGACGTGGCTGGCGTGTAGACGCGTGTTGGCGTCCGGTATCCAATGGCCCGGGGTGGCCGGCATCAGCGGCGAGGCATACTCCATCAGGGCGTGCAGCCGCGTCTGGGGCTGAAAGCGCGGGACAAGCAGGTCGATCAGTTCTCGAATCTCTTCGCGCTTGAGATAGTTCAGCAGGTTCCAGCACAGCACCAGATCCAGCGGCTCGCGCTCGTCGCGATCAAACAGCGCGGCCAGGCAGGCCTTGGTCTGCGCTGCTTCCTCGCACTCGGCCAGCTGCGGCAAAACCATCGGCAGGTCAAGCACGTCGAGACGGCAGCGGTAGTCGGAAAAAAGCGCGACCGTGCCCGACCGGACGGTGCCGAGATCGGCCACCACGACCCGCTGCTCCGGGTCCAGACCCGCAACAGCCTGCTCAAACAGAGGCGCTGCTAGTCCCGCTTTATGCTGATCGTGCATAGTTCAAAAAAGCCGCGCGGCGCGCACGACAGCGGCCGAGCGCCGACGCCGCGGAGTCCGTCTCAGCTGCGTTCGGCGCTACCGGGGGAAGACCCCCCCGATCTTGGCGCGCCGGCCGTTGCTGGCTGGGCCTGCGGGGGCGCGGGCTTGCTGGACTGGCCGGCAAAAGCGGACTTGATGGCATCTGCTTCGGGGTCCATGTCGATCGTGCCGTTGAAACGGGCCCCGTCTTCGAGCATCACGCGCGGAGCGATCAGCGTTCCGCGAATCTGGGCGGTCTTGCGCATCACGACGCGCTCCGAGCCGACGATTTTGCC
>JBMCIV010000288.1:0-2585 GCA_048616735.1 Wenzhouxiangella sp.
TCTTGCTACCTTGTGAATTACTAAAAAAAGAAAAGCTTGCAGTTTATGAAAGGGGGTTATCGGAGGTAAACCGGAGGGGAAACGACCTGATTACTCACTGCCATAATCTACAGGCACTTGCAAGTGTATCCCAGCGCGGCGGCAAAAGCCAGCACAATCGTGACTCGCCGCCAGATGAGCGATTTAGCGCGGCTCGTCCCCGTCCACTGAACGGCGCAACACCCTGGCAAGTTCGGCGACGGCGCGGGCCCTGGCCGGGGCCGGAGTGCTTGAGGGATTGAGGGCAGACCAGTCCGGATGGCTGCGCGCCCGGATCAGCTCGACAGGGAGCCGCTTTTCCGCCCAGCGCTCGCGCTCGACCGCCTTGAGCGGGGCCTGGCTGGCGTGGCCGCGCTGGCGCAGACCGGCGAGCAGCTGCAGCTGGCGCCAGGCCAGCAGGCGCAGGGTGGGTTCGGTCACCATCAGGCGGACGCGGCCGGCCAGGCGATCGCCAAGGCGGCCACCAAAACCGCGCGCCAGGCCGACGCCGGCGCCCAGGGCCGCGCCGATCAGGGTTCCCGCGCCCAGGCTCAGGCCGCCGGTGGCGACATCCACCGCGGCACCCGCCCCGGCGCCGACGCCGACGTGTCCGCTGGTTCGAATGCCGTGGTGGCGCAGCGTGGCCGGGTCGAACAGGTCCTCGCCCCACTGACCGTCGCTGAGCGGCAGGTCGTCGTCGGCGTAGTCCTCGCGGCCGAAGCGGTAAAGATCGAGCAGGGTGCCGACGCAGGCCTGCTCGCGCTCGCGCACCGCTGTGCGCAGATCGCCCAGGGCGCGCGCGCGGTCGGACTCGGAGCGCAGTTCGGCCTGGCGCCGGGCGGCGGCCACGTCGATGAGCATCTCGGCGATGGTCTCGACTGCCGCCGTCAAGCGTCTGCCCTCCTCGCTGGACCGAGCGTCCATCCAGGCCTCGAGGGTGGGCGCATACACATCAAGCTGGCTGGCCAGCTTTTCAAACAGGCGCCGCTCGGTGGCGGGGTCGCGGATGACCGCGTCAAAGGCCAGCACGGTGTGCAGGCCGATCCGGGCCAGGGCGTCACGCCAGTCCGACTCGCGCGCGTACTCGCTGGCCACGAAGTTCAACACCACCAGCAGCGGCCGCCCGCACAGCGCCAGCACGGCCAGCTCATCGAGGTATTTCTCCAGCACCGGCTCGCGTACGTCGACCACGTACAAAGCCACGTCCACGTTGAGCATCAGATCAAGAACCCGCACCTCGTGATCGAAGCGCTCGCGCGCCTGCGGGTCGGTCAACAGCCCGTGGATGCGCTCGGGCCCGTCGTGGCGTGAACCGGGCTGGGTGTCCAGCCACTCCAGCAGCCCTGGGGCGTCTTCCAGCCCGGGTGAATCGTAAAGCGTCATCAGGGTGTCGCCGTCGACAACCAGCGGCGCCGAGGCGACCCGGCGGGTGGTGCCGGCGCGGTTGCGGATGTCGCCGAAGTCGCGCCGGTGCAGCAGCGTGCGCATCAGCGAGGTCTTGCCGGTATTGGTGTGACCCACCAGCGCCAGGTGCAGCATCGGTCGGGGCTTGCGCGTCACTCTCGCAACCCCAGCGCCTGGATCAGTTCGGCCAGGGCGCCGGCCTCGGGTGCATCGGCATCGACCACGACCAGCTCAGCGCCAATCCGTTCGGCCAGCGCGCGCCAGTCGGCCTGACGCTCGCCGTGGTCACCGCCGCGCTCGCGCCAAGCTTGGACTTCATCAAGCCAGATCACCAGCACGGTATTGGCGGCATCAGCCAGGGCGGCCAGAAAACGGCCCGTGCCCTCGTCGGGGGTGCGCAGAGCCGAACACTGCGCCAGGACGGCCGGCGGCGGGCGCGTCAGCGACTCGACCGCGGCCAGCAAGCCGGTGCGCTGAGCGCGGGTATCGGCGCGGCCCAGTGCGCGCCACTCGATCCCCGGCAGCGACACCGGCCAGTCCGTGCGCTCCAGTTCCACGGCCACCAGCAGCGGCGGGCCGGCAGCCGCAGCGGGCCGCTCGCGGCGCGGCGCGGCTGCGGTCTGCGGGCGCGGGCCGCGGGTGTGGATTTCGCCGTCGGCGGTCAAGACACCTGCCAGGCGCAGGTAGCCGGGTCGCGCGGTATCCAGCCGCACCCCGCGCAAGCCGACGGCCGCAAAAGCAGCGCAGACCAGCATCAAAACCAGCCGCGGCAGAATGCCGTAGACGCCGACCAGGACCAGCAGAAACCGCGCCCACTGGGCGCGAAGTTCGCCGCTTTGCGCGCCCTCGCGGCCGGCCAGGATCCAATCCGGGCTCAGCGGCTCGGCCAGCCCCAGCGCCTCCGGCAGCCAGGCCAGCGCCTGAATCAATCCCACCACGGTGTCATCGGCCAGCAAGGTGGTGCCCCAGCTCAAATCGTACTGGGCGATGCTGAACAACAGCGCCAGCGTGGCCAGTGCCGCCAGGCCGTAGGTCGCCCAGAACGCGTGCGTGAGGGTGCCCAGCAGCCAGCGTCCGGCGCCGGTGGTCAGCAGACCGACCGCGGCCGAGACGGTCTCGGCGGCTAGCGGTCCGGAAAAAAGACGCGGTCCAAGCCGCCGCAG
>JBMCIV010000289.1:0-2585 GCA_048616735.1 Wenzhouxiangella sp.
GAAGACGGACCGACCCACCAGCCGGTCGAACACCTGAGCTCGCTGCGCCTGATTCCGAACCTGGAGGTCTGGCGCCCCTGCGACAAGGTCGAAACGCTGGCCGCCTGGGGCGCGGCGATTGCCCGTCGCAATGGACCGACGGCGCTGGTGCTGACCCGCCAGGGGGTGGCGCACCAGGCGCGCAGCGAAGACCAGGTGGCCGATATCGTGCGCGGCGGCTACGTGCTGCGCGACCCGACCGAGGGCGAACCGCAGGCCCTGATCATGGCCTCGGGCTCGGAGGTGGGGCTCGCCATGGCGGCTGCGCAATCACTCGAAGCCGAAGGCCTGCGGGTGCGCGTCGTGTCCATGCCCAACCCGGATTTCTTCGAGGCCCAGGATCCCCGGTATCGCGACACCGTGCTGCCGCCTGACCTCACCGCCCGGGTGGCGGTCGAGGCCGGGGTCACCCGCTACTGGCGACCGCTGGTGGGCGAGCGCGGCGTGATCATCGGCATCGATCACTTCGGCGCCTCCGCCCCGGCCGAGCAGCTGTTTGCCGAATTCGGCCTGACCGCCGAGGCGGTGGCCTCGGCGGCGCGCGAATTGATCGAGGCAGGCTGAGCCGGGCGGGCCGGACGGCTTCGGCGCAAGCTTTAGGGCTGCAGCCGGCCTGCTAGCCAGGCGAGGCGCGGGTGGCCCGGGCCGTAGGTCTGGGCCAGGGCCTCGACATGGTCACTCAAGATGGTGCGCGCCTCGGGGTCTCCGGCGTGGTATTCGGCGGCGGCAACCAGCGCCTCGGCGCTGCGGATTTCCCAGTTGCCTTCCTGCAGGCGAGCGCGGCGGATTTCCAGGCAGTCGGCGGCGGCCGCCCGCGCCTCTTCGATTCGCGCCAGGTCGATCAGGACCACGGCCTGTTCGCATAGCGCGCTGGCCCGGTGGGTCTCGGCCGGCTCACCCAGCGCCGCCATCCGGGCGATGACGTCGTCAAAGCGCTCAACGCCGGCCTCTGGATCGCGGCGGGCCAGGGCCATGGCCTGCTGGGCGTGCACCAAAACGCTAAACAGGTGGTCGGGACCGACCGTGTCCAGCAAAATGGCCTCGGCCCGGTCGAGCGTGCGCTGCGCCACGTCCAGCTCGCCATCGGCCACGGCCAGCATGCCGAGCGAGCGCAGCATCAGCGCATAATGCGGACTGTCCTGGCCGTTGAACCGCCCCATCATGTCGCGCGCCATCCCGAGCTGCTCGCGCGCCTCTTCAAGGCGATGACGAACCATCAGCACCTGGCCATAGTTGTTCATCGCCGCGGCCAGCGCGGCCGAATCGCCGAACCGCCGCCGGCGCAGCTCAATGGCCTCGGCGTAGGCCGATTCGGCCAGCGCCACATCGCCTTGGCGATGATAGATGGCGGCCAGGTTGCCGAGTACGGTCAGCGCATCGCTGGATTCGCCCAGCCCCAGGGCGCGCCAGTGCGCGAGGGCATCCTCAAAGGCCCGGCGCGCTTCGTCGATGCGCCCGGCGTGGTTGAGATTGACGCCGAGGTTGTTGGAGGCCATTGCCAGGGTTCGGTGCGGTTGGCTGCTGACCTCCCGGGCCAGCGCCACGCTGCGCTGCAGGGTCTCGATCGCCGCTGACCAATCGCCCAGGCCGCGCAGCGCGCTGCCGCGGGTCGCGTGCAGCTCCGACAGCCGCCGGCGGTAGTCGCCGGGCTGGCCGCTGACCATCTCGATCGCCTCGTCGACCAGCACCAGCGCACGCTCGTGATTGCCCAGGTGCACCTCGGCGAGGGCCAGATTGCCGTAGGCATCGCTGCGCAGAATCGGTGCCGTGACCTCGTCGTCGGCATCGACAAAGGGTCGCAGCACGTCGGCGGCGCTCTGGTAGTCCTGCAGCGCCACGTACAGCGAGCCCAGCATGGTCTCGATGTAGGCCCGGCCCTGGTCATCGCCGGCGAGCACGCCATCGAGCCGGTCAACCGAGCCGTCGAGCAGCTCGCGCGCCCCGAGATCCTCGTTGCCGGCATCGTCGGCGACAACGCGAAACAGGGTGACCAGCTGCTCGCGCATGATTTCCCAGCGGGTGTTCTCCACCTGGGCGAGGTCGCGCTCAGCGCGCACCAGTTGGGCCTGCCAGCCCAGCGCGGCGGCACCGGCGACCGCACCCACGCTCAGGGCCACAGCCAGCAGCGCCCCGACCGGGTTGCGCCGCGACCACAGCCGCAGGCGCCGCAGCGGGCCGGCCGGGCGCGCCTGGACCGGATGCTGGCTGCGAATTCGATCGACCTCTTCGGCCAGCGCGGCCACCGATGGATAGCGCTGGGCGGGGTCGGCAGCGCAGGCCTTGCCAACTACGGCGGCCAGCTCAGCGGCGCGCGCATGAACGATACGGGACGTGTCCGGCTTGCTGCCGTCACCGGCCGGACGCTGGCCCGTCAAAAGCCAGTTCAGCAGGGCACCGGCCGCCCACAGGTCCGACTGGGCCGTGGCCGGCTGGCCGTCCAGCAGTTCCGGTGCGGCAAACGCTGGCGTCAGACCCCGCAGCGGCGCGTCGTTGTCGAGCACTTCATCGGCCAGCAGCCGGGCCACGCCGAAATCCAGCAGGCGGGC
>JBMCIV010000290.1:0-2545 GCA_048616735.1 Wenzhouxiangella sp.
CCGGACCTGGATGACGGGCACGACGACCAGCTGGGCAATTCGCTGACCCGGCTCGATCCGGATCACCCCATCGCCGCGATTCCAGCAAGAGATCTGGATCTCGCCCTGGTAGTCGCTGTCGATCAGGCCGACCAGGTTGCCCAGCACCAGGCCCTGCTTGTGCCCGAGCCCCGAGCGCGGCAAAAGCACGGCAGCCAGCTGCCGATCGGCCAGGTGCATGGCCATGCCGGCCGGAACCAGCGCGCTTGCCCCGGGCGCAAGCTCCAGCGCCTGATCGATACAGGCGCGCAAGTCCATGCCGGCCGAGCCGGTGGTGGCGTACTCCGGCAACGGCCACGTCGAACCCAGTCGCTGGTCAATAATGCGCACCTGCAGCTGCCTCACCTGCCATCTCCTTGTCGTCAGCGAGGGAATTTCCTACAACTTGGCGCCCAGAATACTGGATGCGCCGGGGTCAGCCAAGCGCGATCCTTAAGTCTCCGGCACCCGAACCCGATCAAGCCCATGCGAATCGCCGACTGGCCCGAGACCGAACGCCCGCGCGAGCGCCTGCTGTCGCAGGGGCCCGGCAGCCTCAGTGACGCCGAACTGCTGGCCATTCTGCTGCGTACCGGCGCCCGCGGTCGCTCCGCGCTGGACCTGGCCCGGCTGTTGCTGAGCCGCTTCGGTGGCCTGCGCGGACTGCTCGACGCCGACCAGAGGCAGCTATGCTCGGCGCCCGGCCTGGGTCCGGCCAAGTACGCTCAGCTGCACGCCGCGATGGAGCTGGCGCGCCGCCACCTGCGCGAAAACCTCGCCCGCGGCCAGCCGCTGACCAGCCCGCAGGCCACCCGGGAATACCTGCGCTCGGCGCTGCGCGATCGGCCCCATGAAGTTTTCTGCGCGCTGATGCTCGATACCCGTCATCGCGTGATCAGCTTCGACGAGTTGTTCAACGGCACCATCGATTCAGCCCACGTCCACCCGCGAGTCGTGGTGGAAAAAGCCCTGGCCAGGCGAGCGGCGGCGCTGATCGTGGCCCATAATCACCCCAGCGGCATCGCCGAGCCCAGCCAGGCCGACCTGGCCATCACCCGGCGTTTGCGCGATGCGCTGGGCCTGGTCGATATCCGCCTGCTCGACCACTTCATCGTCGGCGATACGGAAGTCGTCTCGCTGGCCGAGCGCGGCCTGGTCTGAAGCCCGGCGGCTTTCAGGCGTAATGCCTTGCGTCGCCATGCCGGCGACGGCACAATGGCGGGCTTTCCCCACGCCCTCAAAGCAAGCCCCGCCATGACCGACCGTCGCCAGCTCGCCAACGCCATTCGCTTTTTATCCATGGACGCCGTCCAGCGCGCCAACTCCGGCCATCCCGGCATGCCCATGGGCATGGCCGACATCGCCGAGGTGCTGTTCAATGACCATCTCAAACACAACCCGGCCAACCCGAACTGGTGGGACCGCGACCGCTTCGTGGTTTCCAACGGCCACGGCTCCATGCTGCTGTATGCGGTGCTGCACTTAAGCGGCTACGGCATCAGCCTGGAAGACCTGAAGAACTTCCGCCAGCTGCACTCGCCCACGCCGGGGCATCCGGAGTACGGCGAAGCGCCGGGCGTGGAAACCACCACCGGCCCGCTGGGCCAGGGCCTGGCCAACGGCGTCGGCATGGCGCTGGCCGAAAAGCTGCTGGCCGCGCGCTTCAATACCGATGACCTGACCCTGGTCGACCACACGACCTGGGTGTTCGCCGGCGACGGCTGCCTGATGGAAGGCATCTCGCACGAAGCCTGCTCGCTGGCCGGCACGCTGGGCCTGGGCAAGCTGGTGGTGTTCTACGACGACAACGGCATTTCCATCGACGGCGAGGTCGAGGGCTGGTTTACCGACGACACCCCGGCGCGTTTCCGCGCCTACGGCTGGCAAGTCATCGAAGCCGTGGATGGCCATGACCCGGTTGCCATCGACCAGGCCATCCGGGCCGCTCGCAGCAGCGTCGGTCAGCCCACCCTGATCTGCTGCAAGACCACCATCGGCTTTGGCGCCCCGGGCAAGGCCGGCACCGCCGCCACCCACGGCGCACCGCTGGGTGATGATGAAATCGCGGCCACGCGCAAGGCGCTGGACTGGGATTATCCACCGTTCGAAGTGCCTGACCGGATTCGGGCCGGCTGGGATGCCCGCGAGGCCGGAGAGCGGCGCGAACAGGCGTGGCAAAAAACCTGGAGCGCCTACCGCGACAGTCGGCCGGAGCAGGCGGCCGAGTTCGAGCGCCGGATGCACGGAGAGCTGCCCGAGGACTTCGAAGACCGCTTCGTCGAAGCGCTCATGGCGATGCAGGCCGACGACAGCAAGGTGGCCACGCGCAAGGCCTCGACCATGGCCCTGGAGATCATGGCCAAGGCGCTGCCGGAAATGCTCGGCGGTTCGGCCGACCTGACCGGGTCCAACAACACCGATTGGTCGGGCAGCGTCGACGTCAACGAGGACCCGGCCCGCGGCAACTACATCTACTACGGGGTGCGCGAATTCGGCATGACCGCGATCGCCAACGGCCTGGCGCTGC
>JBMCIV010000291.1:0-2541 GCA_048616735.1 Wenzhouxiangella sp.
GACCTCGTTTGGCCTGGCCCCGCAGTCGACCGGAATGGCGCCGCGCTTTCGGGTCGGGCTGAACGTGGTCAACCCCAACCGGCGCGCCCTGCCGCTGGTCGGCATGAGCTATTCGGTCGAGCTTGAGGGTACCCGCCTCCTGAGCGGGGCGACCGCTGAGCTGCCGGAAGTGCCGGCCTACGGTGCGGCTGATTTCAGCGTTGACTTAAGCCCCGACCTGCTGGGCAGCGCGCGCCTTTTGACCGACCTGATGGGTCGCCAGCGCGATCGGCTGTCCTACAGCTTCAGGGCCCGGCTGGACGTCGGCAGCTGGTTGCCCGATATCCGCGTCGAGGAAAACGGAAGCTTCTCGCTCAACCCTGATCGAGGCTGAGGCCGGCAAGGACGATCGTTCCGGGAGCGAGTGGCGGAGACCGCAACAGTGCTGCAATTTCTCATCGTCGGCCTCGTGGTTGCCACCAACAACATGGTGGTCGCGCTCGCGCTCGGCGTGATGCGGCAGAAAAAGTACAGGGCCAGGATTTTGCTGGTGTTCGGGTCGTTCGAGTTTCTCGTGCCGCTGATCGGCGTGTGGCTGGGCTCGAACGTGGCCCGCATGATTACCGAACAGACCGAATGGCTGGGCGCCGTGCTGTTGATGGGGCTCGGGGCGTTCACTCTTTTTTCGGCGCGCGTGTCGCGGCGCGATCGCAAGAAGATGGCCAGCGCGGTCACGAACTGGCGCGGCCTGCTGATGCTGTCGGCCGGACTGTCGCTGGACAACCTGCTGGTCGGCTTCAGCCTCGGGCTGGGTGGAACCTCGCCGCTGGCGCTGGCCGGCACGATCATGGTGTGCTCGGTGGCGGCCGCCGCGATCGGGCTGCAGATCGGTCACCGCGTGCAAAAAACCTACGATGTGCTCGGCGCGCTGGTTTCGGGCACGCTGCTGATCGGCCTCGGTGTTGCCGTGATGTTGGGCTGGCTGTGAGCCCGGCGCGCGTTCTTTAGCCTGCCCCAGCCAGCAGATTCGCGGCCGTCGCCTCGGACCAGCGCTCCCGGGCCCAGCTGGATTTCATGTGTTCTGCCACCTGCTCGAGTTCTTCGGCGCCGACGCTGGCCAGTTCGCCGTGCTCGAGCGGATCGTAGTGGAAGATGTACAGGCGCGAGGCGAACTGTTCGAACGGCAGGGAAGACTCTCCGTAGCGCTCGCCGTTGCCTGCGGTGCTGACAACCACATCATTGCCCCAGTCCTGGCCGCTGTCGTTGTTGGGGTTGTAGAAAAACACCCGCATCACCCGCTGCGGATCCAGCGCCACGCGCAGGATGGTGATGGCGTGCCAGCCGACAAAGCGGGCCGAGCTGTCGGTCACGGCAATCCCGGCCGGCTGCGGATGAATCAGCGGCTGGTTGCCGTTGTGGAACGGGTGGTAGCTGGCGTAGAAGTGCCGCAAAAAGTCGCCAAGATCGACGATTTGCCCGGTAGCGACATCGACATTGATGCGAAACCCCCGCCCCGCCCACCAGCCGTGGAACTCGGGATTGACCCAGCGGTGCGGGTCGCCTTCACGCCCGGTGCACTGCCGGCCCATCTCGGCGTAGATCCGGTCCAGGTGCGGCACGACCAGGGTCGATACCGCGTCCAGGTCCAGCGGCGCGGTGGCGGCCAGGCCTTCACCGCTTTGCCGGGACGAAATCGGCTGACCCTCGAAGTGCATGATGATTTCGTCGTCGCGGGCGGCCCAGGCGACCATCTGCAGCAGGTAGTCCGGGTCGTTGTAGGCCCACATCGACAGCGCGCGGGCCGACTGACAGGTCGGGTTGTTGCCCTGGCCGACGCCCAGCGGCTGGCCGAGGATGCACAGCACGCCCTCGAGCAGGCGCACGTCTGGATCGACCGCCTCGCCAAAGCTGGCGATCAGTCGTTCCTGGGCTTTTGAGCACAGCCGCAGGTTGAGCTGACGCCACAGCGCCGGGGCGAGCGGCTGCTGGTAAAGAATGCCGCGCTCGAGCATCAGTGCCAGGCCATAGATGGCTTGCGTTGTCTGCGGCGAGACGGCTCTTTCGATCAGGGAACGGACCAGATCGCGGTAGCACAGCAGGCAGTCGCGCCCGGTCGATGACAGCCCCAGGGCCTCGGTCAGCAGATGATCGCCGCGTTCGAGCAGGTGCCGGATCAGGACGGCGTGGTAGGCCGAGACCAGGCCGGTGTCGTGCATGGCCCGCGCGCAGCCGCTGGCTTCCATCTGCAGGGCCCGGGTATCCATGTGCTGCAGCCGCTCCAGGTAAAGCTCCAGCCCCGGGTCTTCCCGGCTGGCCTGGGTGGGACCGAACAGGCTGCTGATCAGGCGGTCGGCCCCCTGTCCGCTGCTGCCAAGGTCGATCGCGGGGTTGGCCTGGCAGATGGCGATCTGGGTGATCATCTGGCGCACCGGTCCGGTCTGGATCGGACGCTGCTGCAGAATGCGCCAGATCTCGTCGATCAGGTAGTCGACGATGTGCTCAAAACCGATCCCCGCGGCCAGATGTTCGAGCACGGCCTGGGCCAGGCCGGGCAGGCGCCCC
>JBMCIV010000292.1:0-2531 GCA_048616735.1 Wenzhouxiangella sp.
GCGACCGCAAGCGCGAGCAGGAGCGCAACTGGTGAGCAAAGGGGTCGAGCGGCGGTCGTTGCTGGCGGTGTCGGGTTGTCGGGCTGGAGGTCCCGGATCTTTGTCCGGGACGACATCGGGCCGGTTCGGGGCGGCATCGGGTGGCTCGGGGCGGGCGTCCGGTCGGTCTGGGCGCCAGCGCGGCTTTACCCTGATCGAGGTCATGGCGGCGTTTGCCGTGTTCGCGCTGCTGTTCGGCGTCACTTTGCAGATTCTCTCGACCTCGATGAGCAATACCCGCCGGGCCGGCGATTACACCCAGGCCGCGCTGTGGGCGCAGTCGGTGCTCGACGTGGCCGGCCTTGAAGACATGCTCGAACCCGGCACGACCTCGGGCCGTTTCGACGAGCGCTTTGCGTGGACGCTGGAAGTCAGCGAGGAGGAGGTTTTCGACGACCGCGGTCTCGATCCGACCGAACTGCCGGTGGCGCTGTACCACCTGCGCCTGGTGGTCGAGTGGGGCGAAAACCCGACCCGCGAGGCGGTGTTCCAGACCCTGCGCAGCGTCGACGTCAACTGGGAACAGCGCCAGCAGGCGGGGATGTAGGGCAGATGCAGCGCAGCCGCGGCTTTACCCTGATCGAGGTGATGCTGGCCATTACCCTGGTGGCGCTGATCATGGGCATGGCCTACGGTGGTTTTCGCGCCAGCATCCGCGCCACCACCAGCGGCGAGCAGCGCATCGAGGAAACCAACCGCCTGCGCGTGACCCACCAGTTCGTCCGCCGCCAGCTCAGCCAGGCGCGCTCGCTGATCATCGAGCAGCCCGAGGACACGCAAGAAGGCGAACAGATCCGGTTTGAAGGCGAGGCCGAGCGCGTGCGCTTTGTCGCGCCCATGCCGGGTTACCTGAGCTATGGCGGGGCCTACGTGCAGGAGTTCAGCCTCGAACGCGGCGAGGACGGGCTGGACCTGGTGTTCTACTTTGCCCTGCTCAACGGCTACCAGCCCGGCGATATCGAAGACAGCGAAGGCGTGGTTCTGCTCGAGGGGCTGGCGCGCGGCGGATTCTTCTTCATGGGCCTGGACGAGGAAGACCAGTCCCCCTACTGGGCCGATTTCTGGGAAGAGACGGCGCGGCTGCCGCTGGCGGTGGGGCTGAACATCGATATGGGCCGCGACGACGGCCTGAACTGGCCCGAGCTGGTCACCCCGGTGATGGTCGACAGCGGGAGCGGCGGCGCGCGCCGCGCAATTCGTTCTGGTGCCGAGCTGCTGGGCGTCAGCCGGCGCGCGCCGGGTGCCCGGCGATGACCACCGGTGGGGTAAAACGATCGCGCGGGATCGCTCTGATCGTGGTGCTGTGGGTGCTGGTGCTGTTGACCATCGTGGTTGGCGTCTACGCGGTCCTGGCGCGCACCGAGGGTCTGCAGGCGCGCTATCTGTTTGACACCACCGCAGCCCGCTACGCGGCCGAGGCCGGCCTGCACCGGGCTGCCTTTGAACTGCGCAATCCGGACATGGAGACGCGCTGGGTCGCCGACGGCCGGGCCTACCGGGTGCCGTTCGGAGACGCCGAAGTCGAGATCCGCATCGCCGACGAGACCGGCCGGGTCGATCTCAACAACGCCGAAGAAGAGTTTCTGGCTGAACTGTTCATGGCCCAGGGTGTCGAGGAACAGGAAGCCATTTTCATGGCCGCAGCGATCGCCGACTGGCGCGATGGCGACGACCTGATGCGAGTCTATGGCGCCGAGATCGATGAATACGTCGCGGCGGGTTATCCTTACGGGCCGGCCAACGAACCGTTCGGCACCGTCGAGGAGCTGCAGCAGGTCATCGGCATGACCTATCCGCTGTTTCAGCAGATCGAGCCGCTGCTGACCGTGGACGGCGGGCGCGAGGTCAACCCGGCGTTTGCCCCGGTCGAGGTGCTGGCGCTGTTGCCGGACATGGATCGGGAGCTGGCCGAGCTGTTCGTCGCGGAGCGCGAAATGGCTCACCCGGCCGACATGAACGCGCTGATGATGCCGAACGGGCAGATGGTCAGCCTGCGCAGTCGTGGACGGGCCTACCGGATTCGCTCGCGGGCCGAGCTGGACAACGGCGCCTGGACCGTGATCGAGGCAACCGTGGCCTTGGGCAATACCACGCGCGGCCGCCCGTTTCGGGTGCTGCGCTGGCAAGAACAGGTTGAGGAGTGATGGTCGAAAAGACCCAGTTCGAGGACATGCTCAAAACGCTGCGGGCGCGCTACCGGGCCAGCCCGCTGGCGGCGTTTGCTGGCTGGTGGGGCAGCGAGCTGGTGGCGCTGCTGCCCGCGCGCTGGCGCCGTCGCATGGTCGCGCCGGTCCCGCGCCTGTGGCTGCTGGCCGTCGACGAGGCGGGCACGCTGGAGGTCTGGCGCGGCGGCGAGCAGCCCGAAAGACTCGATAACTTTGGCGCGGCTGAAGACCCCGGCCTTTTGCGCACGCGCTGGCATGGCCACCGGCGCGCGTTTGCCGAGGGCGAGCCCGAAGTCGCTTTGCTGCTGCCGCCCGACCTGGTGCTGG
>JBMCIV010000293.1:0-2518 GCA_048616735.1 Wenzhouxiangella sp.
GACCCCCAGCCTGCGCGCGGTGCTGGGCAACTGGCTCGCCTTCGCCGGCTTCGTGCTGGCCGCCATCGCCGTGGTCATCGGCCTTTTCATCGTGCTGATGCTGATCAGCAGCGTGCTCACGCTGGCGCTGGGCGGTGTCGGTGAGTTTATTTCGCAGGCGATCCTGCTGCTGGCCGTGATGCTGTTCCAGGTGCTCATGACCGGGGCCCAGTATCTGGCTTTCAGCCAGGTGTTCGGATGGTCGCCCGGGCTGGAAGACGAGCTGCCCGACAGCGATGATCTGGTGCCCTGATGCGTCTTGTTTGCGCCAGCGCAGTGGCTCTGACTGTTACCTAGTTAGCCGCATGGCCCACTAGTCTTCGCCGGCGGCGGACTTGGCTTCCTCGGTCCGGCGCACCATGATTCTGGCCATGATGATGCCGAGCTCGTAAAGCACCAGCACCGGCAGCGCCAGCAGGGTCTGGGAAATCATGTCCGGCGGGGTGATCAGCATCGCCACTAAGAAAGCGCCAACGACCACGTAACCGCGCGCCTTGACCAGCGTCTCGGTGGTGGTGATCCCCAAAGCCACCAGCACGATGGTCGCGACCGGCACCTGGAAGGCCAGCCCGAAAGCGATAAACAGGGTCAGGATGAAGTCCAGATAGCGGCTGATGTCGGTCATCACCGCCACCCCTTCCGGGGCCATGGACGTGAAGAAGGAAAACACCACCGGGAAAACCGCAAAATAGGCGAACGCGCAGCCGGCGTAAAACAGCAGCACCGAGGCGAACAGCAGCGGCCGCGCCAGGCGCTGCTCGTGCCGATACAGTCCAGGCGCGACAAACGCCCAGGCCTGGTAGAGCACCGCCGGCATGGCAATCAAAAGCCCCAGGATCAGCACCAGCTTGAACGGCGCAAAAAACGGCGAGGCCACGTCGATGGCGATCATGCTCGAGCCTTCGGGCAGGTACCGCACCAGCGGCTCGGCGAGCAGGGAATAGAGCTGGCGGGCGAACGGCGCCAGCGCGATGACCACGATACTGATCGCAATCACCGCCCGGAGCAGACGCGTACGCAGCTCCAGCAGATGATCGATCAGGGTAAGCTCGCGCTTATCCTCCGTCTTTTCGGTCACCTTTCGGCTCCTCGTCCAGGCGGAAGGGTGTTTCAAGCTCTTTGCGCGTCTTGGCCGCCGCCTCCATGATGCGGCGGTTGTGTTCGTTGTCGAGCTCGGACTGGAACTCGGACTTGATGTTCTGCCAGGCCCCACGCACCGTGCGCGTCATCTGCCCGGCGGTACGCGCGATTTCGGGCAGTCGCCTGGGACCGACCACCAGCAGCGCGATGACCGCCAGCAAGACCAGTTCAGTGAAGCCGATACCGCTCATTTCGCCGGCTGATCAGCTGTCTTTGGTCGTGGTCGACGCCGTTTTCGGCGCCTTTTCGGCTTTTTTATCGGACTTCTTGGCCTTGTCGGAGCCCTCGGCCTCAGACTCCTTTTGCGCGCTTTCTGCCGAGCCATCGGCGCTGTCTTCGCCTTCTTCTTCGCTCATGCCCTTGCGAAAGTCGCGGATCGCGCCCCCCAGATCACCGCCCAGGGTGCGGATTTTCTTGGTGCCGAAGACCAGCAGTACGATCAGCAGAACCACCAGAATCTGGAACCAGCCTATGTTGCCAAAACCCATCAGAACACTCCTTTGGACAGGAACCGCACGGTCGATGCAGGATGGAGAAGTGTATCAGGACTGCCGGCAGCGCAGGCGAATTCCACCCAGCGCGAGGACCATCATAACCAGGACCAGCAGGGCCGGAACGGACAGCAGGGGCACGGGATGAGCGCCGCCGCGAAGCGCGTCGCGCAGCTCGCACATGACCGGCGGCGCCACCGCCAGCGACTCCAGGCCGATGATGGTCTGGCTGGCGACCTCGGCCCGGCCCGTGGCGGGGTCGATGCGCAGTATCTGGCTGGGCAGGTCGTCACCGCCGACCGCGCGTCGGTCGGTCACCGCCCATAGCGTTCCGTCCTCGGCAAACGACAGCCCGGCGTTGTTGTAGGGCGCCACGGCAGGCCCCAGCGGGCCGATCAATTCGGCGCTGGCTTTCGCCAGATCGATGCGGTAGAGCCCGGGCGAGGCTTCGCGACCCTCGCTGGTCAGGCCGACGCCGATGCCGTAGACCTCGTCGGCGCGCACCGCCAGATCGGTAATCGGCGCGCCCAGCGAACCGGCCGCGCCAACCAGCGTCAGCCGACCCGTCTCCAGATCGCCCTTGAACAGCGATTGCTCGACGTCCGAGACCAGGTAGAGATCGCCATCGCAGGTGAAGCTCATGCCGAAGTCGAGCCTGCGATCCAGCGCCAGCCCGGTGTTGTAACGGTTGGCGGCGCCCCCGACCGGCTGCGCCAGGCCGGTCACGGTACTGACCCGCAGCAGCGTATTGGTGTCGTCGTCGGCCCCGTACAAGGCCCCGTCCGGGCTCAGCGCCAACGCCCCGACGTCGACGAAACTGGTCCACCCGACGTAATCGGCCTGGCCGC